>NZ_JBAGKI010000084.1:0-23503 GCF_036689795.1 Micromonospora palythoicola
GGGTGGTCCCCGGGGCCCCGGGCCCCCCCCCCCCGGGGGGCCCCGGGGCCCCCTCGCGCCGCCCGCGCCACGGGCGCCGTCACCCGCCCGGCGGCGGTGCAACGCCGCAACCGGCTACCGCTGTCCGGGTGGGGGCGCACCGGGGCGCGGGCGGATCAGGGAACCGTCTTCTCGATCGCCGTGCGTCCGGTCTCGGCCAGTTCGCGCCGGGCCCGCTCGATGTTCTCGGCGGTGAGATCCTGCCCTCGGGCCATCACCAGATCCTCCGGCTCCCAGGGCTGCTCGGCGCCGGTGCGGATGTTGTCTCCGCCCGCGCCGGTACCGGTCCCCGTCGCGCCGGTGCCGGCGGCGTACGGGTCGGCGATGATGTCCTCGGTAGACCCGCCTTCGGGCCGGTCGTCCGGTTCGGCGAACGCCGGGTTGTCCCGGTCGGCGCCACCCCCGGTCATCAGCTGCGGCACGGTGCTGTCGTCGTCGACCGCCGAGGCCGCCTCGGGGCGCTCCTCCAGCGGTCGTTGCCGATCACGATCCGTCATCGCTGCTGCCCTCCTGTCCGCGGCGCTCTCCGACCCTGTTGGGCGTACCCGCCACACCGGTGGCCATGCCTGACGGTGGTACGCCGAGGGCGGGTGCCCCGGATCGGAGGCACCCGCCCTCGGGCGGTACGGCGGCGCGGAGTCAGCGGCCGAGCACCCGGTCCAGGAAGTCCCGGTACTCGCGCACGGCCACCCGCAACTGCTCGGTGTCGGACGAGCCGGCCTCCTGCCAGCCGCCGAGCTTGTTGCGGTGCTCGGCAAGGGCGGCGGACAGCGCCTCCATGGCCTCCTCCACCAGCGACTGCGCCTCACCCGCCGCCGCCCGGGGATCGTCCACGAAGCGCAGCTGGACGTCGCGCCAGCGGTCCCGGAAGCCCTGCGCCGTCGCGTCGTCGAACAGCGTCGCCGCGCCGGCCGGGACCGCCGCCCCGGAACCGGACGTGCCCTCGCCCGAGGTTTGGGTGTCGGGGTCGACCATCGTGGGGGCGGCACTTCCGTAGCCGGGGCCACCGGCCGCCGCCGTGTCGTCGACGTCCGTCACCGTCGTCCGTCGGTTGTCGTCGTCGGCCGCGTCCACGTCGTCGTCGGTGAGCCGGTCGTCCGCCGGGTCGTCGCCGACGGCCGAAGTGCGGTCGTCGACATCGGCCGCGGGAGCGTCGACCGGGTCGTTCCGGTCGACGTCGTCGCCCGTACCGCCGAACTCCGCCGTCGGGTCCGCCCGCCGTCCCTCCCGGTCCCCGTCGACAGCGCCGTCACCAGGCCGGGCGGTGTCCTCCTCGCGCGGGTCGCGCTCGTCCTCGGGGCGCGGGCTGGCCAGCGCGGACGCGGCGACCGCGCCACCGACCGTGGTCGCGCCGAAGGCGGTCGGCACCGGGCCCGGCTCGTGGAACTCGGTGCGCTCGCCGTCGGAGCCGGGACGGCCGTCCCAGGGGCGGCCGCGGTCGGCCTCCGACCGCTCCCGGTCCGTCGGCTCGTCGACGGTGTCGACCTCGTCGCCCGCCTCCCGGTCGTCCTCGGTGGTCGGCACCGCCACCGGGGCGGAGCGTACGGCCTCCGGGTGGTCGTTGTTGAGCTGCTGCTCTTCCTGCCGCATGGTGATCTCCTCAGCGGTTGGTGGCGTCGTGGGCGGCATCGGGGTGGCGCTGTTCCGGCATCCCCGCAGCGACCGGCGACTCCTCGCCGAGCAGGTCGCTGAAGAGGGCGCGATAGTGGACGACGGCCTGGCGGAGATCCTCCGTGCTGGCCTCGCCCCGGGAGTTGCGCAGGTGGATCTCGTGCGCGTCGCGGTAGTGGCCCAGCGTCCGCGCGTGCTCGACGGAGAGATGGGCGATCTGGTCGTCGAACTCACCGGTGGGGTAGCCGCGTTCGGCGATCAGCTGGCTGACCAGTTCGTCGGCCTGCCCGACGGTTTCGGCGGGAGCGTCGACGAAACGTACCTGAAGCTCCTCCCACGCCTCGGCGTACCGGGCACGGGACTCGGGGGTGAGCGGGACCAGTTCGAGCTCGGCGTGCCGGCGTTCCCGGTCCCGCAGCTCGCGCTCGGCGGCGCTGCGGCTGTCCTGCTCGGCGACGACGTGATCGTACTCGGGGCCGAACCGTTGCCGGAGCGCCCGGCGGCGGCCGGCCACGACGACGGCGGCGGCGATGGCGGCGACCACCAGGATGACGAGGACGGTGACGACTATCTGCGTGGGCGACATGGCTCCTCCTTCGCCTGCAGGTATTCCCGCCACGCACTGATCGCCAATCCCGTTCCGGAGCACTTTCCTGACCCGACCCGGTCGGCGCGGGCGCGGAACCCGACAAGGGGTTCGTCGTCGGGACGTTCGGCAACGTACCGGTAGTCTTGACGGACGGTAGTGCGACCGGCGCGGATTACGTATCCTGCCCAAGGCGCCCGAGCCGGCGTCCCGGCGGGACGACCGGGATGCGCCCGGTGACGGCGCTGCCCGGCTGCGCCGGAGCCCTTCCAGCCACCCTTCCGGGCGAGGTCCGATTGAACACCCGCGACTGGCCGATCCGCTCGAAGCTGACCGCGTTGGTCGTCGTGCCGGTGACAGCGCTGCTGGCACTGTGGATTTTCGCGACCACGCTCACCTTCGGGCCGGCGCTCGACCTGCTCGCCGCCCGTACCCTGCTGTACGACCTCGGCCGGCCGGGTGAGACCGTGGTGGCCGAGCTGCAACGGGAACGACGACTCTCCGTGGTGCACCTGGCCTCGCCACGCACCGAGTGTGGACAGCCCCCGGCCGACTGCGTGCTGCCGGCCCTGGTGGCACAGCGGGGTCGCACCGACGCGGCGATCGCCGAGTTGCGTCGCCGGGTCGGCGGGGACCAGCTGCGCGACGCCGCCGGAGAGCTGCTCGAAGCCCGGCTCGAACGGCTCATCGGCGAGTTGGACGCGTTGCCGGCCGGCCGCGGCTTCATCGATCGTCGGGACCTCGACCGCGCCGGCGCGGTCGGGCTCTACAGCGGAATGATCTCCTCCGCCTTCCACACCTTCACCGCCCTGGCCAACCTCCCGGACCACGACCTCAACCGCGAGGCGTTGGCGCTGACCGGCCTCGGCCGTTCGCGGGAACTGCTGGCCCAGACCGACGCGCTGCTGGCCGGGGTGCTGACCTCGGGCAGGTTCGCCGAGGGCGAGCACACCCTGCTCGTGCAGGGCATCGGAAATCAGCGGTTCCTGGCCGAGACCGCGGTGGCCGACCTGCCCGAGGCGGACCGGGCCGCGTACCAGCGGCTGACCGAGCAGGAGGCGTTCGGCCGGCTCCGGGAGATGCAGGACGACGTCGTCGCCGCCGACCCGTCGGACCGGCTCAGGCTCGACCCGCGGGCGTGGCAGACCAGCTACGACACGGTGCAGCAGTCGCTGCGGGACTTCGAACTGACCCAGGCGGACGGCCTGGCCGACCGGTCGGTGCCGATGGCGGTACGGACGCTGGTGCGGCTGGCCGCCGCCGGACTGCTCGGCCTGATCGCCGTCGTGCTCTCGCTGGTGGTGGCGGTCCGGGTCGGCCGCTCTGTCGCCCAGCGGCTGACCCGGGTACGCGGCACGCTCGCCGACGCCGAGCGGCGCCTGCCGGAGGTGGTGGACCGGCTGCGCAACGGTGAGCAGGTCGACCTGGCTCGGGAGGCCTCGGTGGCCGACCGGGGCGCCGACGAGATCGGCCAGGTCGCGCAGGCGTTCACCGAGGTGCACAAGGTCGCCATCCGGTCGGCCATGGTCGAGGTGAGCCTGCGGCGTGGTCTCAACGACGTCTTCCTGAACATCGCGCGACGCAGTCAGGGGCTGGTGCACCGGCAGATCGCGCTGCTCGACCGGCTGGAACGCGACGCGGAGGACCCCGACCACCTGGCCGAACTGTTCCGCGTCGACCACCTCGCCACCCGGCTGCGTCGACACGCGGAGGATCTGGTCATCCTCGCCGGCGCCACGCCGGGCCGGGGCTGGCGCAACCCGGTCGCCATGGTGGACCTCATCCGGGGGGCGATCTCCGAGGTCGAGTCGTACGACCGGGTCGACATCACCACGGTGCAGCCCGCCGGCACGGTCGGCCGGGTGGTGGGGGACATCATCCACCTGCTCGCCGAGTTGATCGAGAACGCCACCGCGTTCTCCCCACCCGACTCCCGGGTCGAGATCTCCGGTGAGCACGTGGCGCACGGCTACGCCCTCTCCGTCACCGACGAGGGTCTCGGCATGAGCGAGGCGGCCATCGACGAGGCGAACCGGAAGCTGGCCCGGTCGCCGGAGTTCGATCCCAGCGAGACCGCCCGCCTCGGTCTGTTCGTGGTGGCGCGACTGGCCGCCCGGCACGACGTCCGGGTCCGGTTGCGGCGATCGAAGGGCACCGGCCTCACCGCCGTGGTGCTCATCCCGACCGGACTGATCACGGAGGAACCGTCGCCGTTGCCCGACCCGGAGGCGCTGGCGGGCGACGACAAGGGTGCCACGCCGGAGCAGCGGAGGCTGGCCCGGGCGACCCGGCTGACCACGGTGCCCCGTCCCCGAACCCGCGCCGTCCCGCGCGACACGACGGCACCCGCCGGTGGTCCGGCCGAAGGCGACCCGGTCGGCGAGACGACCCTCCGGACCCAGGGCGGCAGCTCGACGGTCGGGCCGGCGGAGGCCGACGGCCTGCCCCGCCGGATCCGCCGCCGCGCCGCCGCATCGCCCAGCGGCGAGCCGGCGGGCTCGCCGGCACCGCCGACCACTGATGCCGGTAACGGCGTCCCGTCCACCGTCGAGGTGGCCCCCGTCGTCCGGGTCGGGCCGGAACCGCAGCCCGCACCGGCGCGGCCGGCCGGCGCCGAACCACCCGAGGCCGGTGCCGACGCGCCGGTTGGACCGGCTCCCGGGCACCGGGACGTGCCCGGTGCCGACCCGGTGCTGGACGAGCCCACCGTGCAACTGCCGGCGATGACCGCACGGCCCGCACGGACGGCCGCGATCGACGGCCCGACCGTCCGACAACCGGTGGTCGCCTCCCGGACCCTGGCCCGGCCGCACCGCGATCCGGCGCCGCGCAGCCCGGAGGAGGCACGTCGGGTCATGTCGGCGTTGCAGGCGGGCACCGCGCGGGGGCGGCTGGCCGCCACCCGAACCCCCGGCCGTGATCCGGGCGGACCGGTCCCCGGCAGCGGGACCGACCAGACCGAGCCGTCCCCGGCGCAGCCGAACCACCAGCCCGGTGCGGCTGCCGCCGACCCGACCGACCGGGCCGGTTCCGCCGTGCCGGCTCCCGACCCGGCCGGAACGGACCCGGCGGGTCAAGACCGCAGCACCGCGCCGCCCGGCGCGTTGCCGGCCACCGAATCGGCGCCGGCGAATCGCCCGACCGTGACTGAGAGGGACGCCTGATGCAGTCGACGAGGCAGAACGCAGATCTCGACTGGTTGCTGGACGATCTGCTGGAGCGGGTGCCGACCGCGCGGCAGGCCGTGGTGCTGTCGGCCGACGGACTCCTGCTGGGCGCCTCCGCGGGCCTGGGCACCGCCGATGCCGAGCACCTCTGTGCGCTGGCGTCCGGCCTGTCCAGCCTGGCCCGGGGCGCGAGCCGGCACCTCACCGGTGGACCGGTCCGGCAGACCGTCGTGGAGATGGAGTCCGCGTACCTCTTCGTCACCGCGGCGGGCCAGGGCGCGTGCCTGGCGGTCGCCAGCGACGCCGACGCGGACATCGGCCTGGTGGCGTACGAGATGGCGATGCTGGTGACCCGGGTGGGTGAGAACCTGGGGGCGCCGGCCCGGGCGGCTGCGGGTACCACCGATGCGGACTGACCTGTCCGGGCACCGACATGAGTGGCTCGACGACGACGCCGGGCCGGTGGTGCGGCCGTACACCCTGACCGGCGGGCGGGCCCGTCCCAGCACGGACGGGCTCGATCTGGTCGCGTACGTGTTGGCGAAGCCGGATCCGGACCTCGCGGCCTACCCGGAGCTGCATCCGGAGCACCGGCTGCTGGTGGAGCTGGCCGGCCGCGGTACCCCGGTCGTGGAACTCGCCGCGGACCTCGACCTGGCGATCGGCGTGGTCCGGGTGCTGCTCGGTGATCTGCTGTCCCGCGGACTGGTCGCCGTGCACCAGCCACCGCGCGCCACGTACCTACCCGACAACGACATCCTCAAGGCGGTGGTCGATGGACTCCGTGCGTTATGACGGCGAGCGGCGGGGCAACCGGGTTCCCATCGCGCTGAAGATCCTCATCGCCGGCGGCTTCGGCGCCGGCAAGACGACGCTGGTGAGCGCGTTGAGTGAGGTCCGGCCGTTGCAGACCGAGGAGATCCTGACGGACGCCGGCACCGACACCGACGACCTCTCCGGGGTGGAGACCAAGACGACCACCACGGTGGCGATGGACTTCGGCCGGATCACCATCAACGACGACCTCCAGCTCTACCTCTTCGGAACGCCGGGACAGGACCGGTTCTGGTTCCTCTGGGACGAACTGGCCTTCGGGGCGCTCGGCGCGGTGGTGCTCGCCGACACCCGACGGCTGGCCGACTGTTTCCCCTCGATCGACTACTTCGAGCAGCGGGGCATCCCGTTCGTGGTGGGGGTGAACTGCTTCGACGACGCCCGGCGGTTCAGCCTGGAGGCCGTGCGCCGGGCCCTGGATCTGGACCCGGACGTGCCGATGGTGCTCTGCGACGCCCGCGATCGACAGTCCGGCAAGACCGTGCTGATCTCCCTGGTCGAGCATGTCGCCCGGCATCGGGGCGAGCCGGTACCGACGGCCTGAGCCGACCGGCGGCGCGCCCGGGTGGCGGCGCACAGGTCTAATCCGCCGGTGTCGGGGGAAGGCTGCGTAGGTGGATTCGACGGAAACGAGCGGAGGGCGGCAACCGGTGGCAGGTCGAGGCGAGATCGTTCACATCGGCGGGTACACCGCGCCCAGCGGTGGGCGCGGCACCGGCATCGTCGCCGCCCGGCGGGAGCCGCGTACGGGCGAGCTGACGTCGCTGGGCACCGTCGCGGTCACCGACTCGCCCTCCTTCCTCGCCCGCCACCCGACCCGACCCGTGCTGTACGCGGTGAACGAACTGCCCGACGGCCGGATCAGCGCGTGGCGGGTCGGGACCGACGGTGAGCTGTCCCCGATCGGTTCGTGGCCCACCGGCGGAGCGGAACCGTGCCACCTGGCGGTCGCGCCCGACGGTGCCCACCTGTTCGTGGCCAACTACGGCGGCGGCAGCGTGACGGTCTTCCCGCTCGACGCCGACGGCGTGCCGGGCGAGCGCACCGATGTGGTGGCGCACCAGGGACACGGTGCCGATCCCGAACGCCAGGAGCGGGCGCACGCTCACATGGTCTCGCCGGGGACGGGTGGGTCGCCGTTGCTGGCGGTCGATCTGGGCACCGACTCGATCTACCGGTACGACCTGGACAGCGCCACCGGACGACTGGTGCCACGCGCGCCCCGGGTGCGAACCGCGCCCGGGGTGGGGCCCCGGCACCTGGCCCGGCACCCCGACGGACGGCGCTGCTACGTCTCAGGGGAGCTGGACGGTTCGGTGCTGGCCTACGAGCTGCTGGACGGGGCGCTGCACCACCGGGGCCGGGTCGACGCCAGCGACCGGGGCGGGCACGTCCAGCCGTCCGAGATCGGCATCGGTCCGGATGGCCGCTTCCTCTACGTCGCGAACCGGGGTGTCGGCACCGTGACGGTCTTCGCCCTCGGTGCGGAGCTGCCGGAACTCGTGGCGGAGGTGGAGACCGGCGGCGAGTGGCCCCGTCACTTCGCCCTGATCGGTGAACACCTGTACGTCGCCGACGAACGGGCGGACATGGTGCGCACCTTCCGGGTGGAACCGGCCACCGGGGTGCCGGTGGCGGTCGGCGAGCCGCTACCGATTGCGAGCCCTACTTGCGTTCTGCCCTGATCGTGTGGCTCGGACATAGATACATCCACATTGCGCCGCTGACTCATCACTCAAAGTAACCGAATCGCGGTGAACTGTTTCTCCTCTGTAACTTTCGTCCGAACGGCCATGGCAGTACAACGGTCGGATACGCAAGATGGTCTGCGTGTCAGCAGGCCGCCATCGCATGCGTTCAAGTATTCACGGTGCCGCCGCCGCAGCAGCGGTCGGCGTACTCGTCGTCACCGCTGGCGGGTGGGTCGGCTATCGCCAACTCGCCGGCCAGGACTGCTCCGGCAAGATCGAGCTGTCCGTCGCGGTGGCCAGCGAGCTCGCCCCGGCGGTCGACCAGGCAGCCACCGAGTGGGAGGAGAAGGGCGCCGCGGTCGATGGAACGTGCATCGACGTGACGGTCGCCGCCTCCGACCCGGTGGAGGTGGCCGCCGTGGTGTCCGCCAAACACGGCGCGATCCTGGCCGGCGTTGGGCAGGCCAGTGGCACCGCGGTGAGCCCGGACGTCTGGATCCCGGATTCCTCGACCTGGCTGCTGCGACTCAAGACCGGCGGCGCGGCGGCCTTCGAGCCCGGCAACGGCTCCTCCATCGCGAGCAGCCCGGTGGTGGTCGCCATGCCGGAACCGATCGCCACCCGGCTGGGCTGGCCGCAGCAGGAACTCGGCTGGACCGACCTGCTGACGCGCCTCAACAGTGATCGGCCGCTGAAGACCGGCATCGTCGAGCCGACCCGCGACGCCGCCGGACTGTCCGGCCTGCTGTCGATGATGACCGCCGCGGCGTCGACCGGCGGCGAGACCGCCGAGCAGGAGCGCGTCGGCGCGCTGCGGGCGTTGGCCGCCGGCGCCTCGGCCCTGCGCCAGGACCTGCTCGCCAAGTTCCCGACGGCCAGCGACGCCACCACGCTGGCCAGCGCCCTCGGTGCGGCGGCGCTGTCCGAGGAGGACGTCATCCAGTACAACGCCCGGAAGCCTCCGGTGCCGTTGGCGGCGCTCTACCTGAAGCCGGCGCCACTGCCGCTCGACTACCCGTACGCGGTGCTGCCCGGGATCGAGCCGGCCAAGGCGTCCGCCGCCGGGGTGCTGTTCGAGGCGCTGACCACGACGTCGTTCAAGGACAAGCTGGCCGCGCAGTCGCTGCGGGCGCCGGACGGCAACTGGGGCACCGGTTTCAACGCGCCGCAGGGCGCGCCGAGCCCGGCCGGTGGCGACGCTTCCGTCGCGCCTCCGGCCCAGGGCGGCGTCGCCGCCGGTGGGCTGGCCCCGGACGCGGTCGAGCGGGCGGTCTCCAGCTGGTCCATCGCCACCCTGTCCGGTCGGATGCTCTGCATCATCGACGTCTCCGGCTCGATGAAGAACGAGGTGCCGACCGCCAACGGGGCGACCCGGCAGCAGGTCACCACGGAGGCGGCCCGGCGCGGGCTGAACCTGTTCGACGACTCGTGGTCCATCGGCCTGTGGGTCTTCTCGACGAACCTGGTGGGCTCGCGGGACTACCAGGAGTTGGTGCCGATCGCGCCGCTGTCACGGCAGCGCAGCGAGTTGGAGCGCGGCCTGGACCGGGTCGCCTCGTCAAGCGGCGACACCGGCCTGTACGACACGCTGCTGGCCGCGTACAAGGACGTCCAGGCGAACTGGGAACCGGGCAAGGTCAACTCGATCGTGCTGTTCACCGACGGCAAGAACGAGGACGCCGACGGCATCTCGCAGAAGGCCCTGCTGGCCGAGCTGAAGCGGATCAAGGATCCGGAGCAGCCGATCCAGGTGATCATCATCGGCATCGGCACCGAGGTCAGCAAGTCGGAGCTGGACACCATCGCGAAGAGCGCCGGTGGCGGTGCGTTCGTCGCCACGGATCCCACCAAGATCGGTGACATCTTCCTCCGGGCGATCGCGCTGCGGAAGGCACCCGCCTGACCTGAGACGCCCCGAAAGGGGCCGGTGGTACCGGTTTCGCCGGTACCACCGGCCCCTTTCTCGTTGTCCTACGCCTTGGAAACTGACGGCAATACGTCGGAAGCAATTGGTAGTCATGGTTGTCAGGGCAGGATGTCGTCGTGCATCGGCAGACCCGACCGTCCCGGTCGGGCCCGTGCCGTCGGCGAGCGAAGTGGGAGGGCTGGTGACCTCGGCTACGCTGTTGACCCCGGTCAGATCGTCATCGCGACCCAACGACGTCCCGGCACCGGGGCGACCGGTGCGTACCGACCAGCGGGCGTACGTCCGGACGCTTGTCGTGCTGGACACCGCCGTGCTGGCGGTGGCGGTGCTGGTCGGCTACGCCGTCCGGTTCGGTGAGGCCGCACCCCGTGGCCCGGTGCCGTACGTCCTGGTCGCCCCGGCGCTCGTGCTGGCCTGGCTGGTCTCGCTGAAGGCCCTGCGCTGCTACGACGACCGGGTGGTGGGCTACGGTGCGGACGAGTACCGGCGGGTGAGCATGGCGAGTCTGCGGCTGGCCGGTGCCACCGCGATCGCGGGCTACGTCGCCGACGTCGGAGTGTCTCGGGGCTTCCTGGCCATCACCTTCGCGGTCGGCACGATCGGTCTGGAGGTGGCCCGGTTCGCCGCCCGTAAGCGCCTGCACCGCGCCCGGTCACAGGGGTCGGGCTGGTCGCGGCGGGTGCTGGTGGTCGGTGACACCGCCCACGTGCTGGAACTGGTGCACACCCTGCGCCGCGAGCCGTACGCCGGCTACCAGGTCGTCGGTGCCTGCATCCCGGACGCCCTGCTCGCCCCGGTCGCCCAGCGGCTCGGCGACGTGCCGGTGGTCGGTTCGTTCCGGGCCATCCCGGAGGCCGCCGCCGCGATCGGCGCGGACACGGTCGCCGTCACCGCCTGCGGGGAGCTGACCGCGACCCGGCTGCGTCGGCTCGGTTGGCAACTGGAGGGCACCGGGATCGACCTGGTGCTGGCTCCGGCGCTGACCGACGTGGCCGGCCCGCGCATCCACACCCGGCCCGTCGCCGGCCTGCCGCTGATCCACGTGGAGGCCCCCGAGTTCCGCGGCGTCCGAAAACTGGTCAAGGGGTTCGTCGACCGGTCGATGTCGCTTGTCGCCCTGACCCTGCTGCTGCCCCTGCTGGCGGTCATCGCGTTGGCGGTGAAACTGGACAGCCGAGGCCCGGTGCTGTTCCGCCAGATCCGGGTCGGGCAGGGCGGCCAGGAGTTCGGGGTCTTCAAGTTCCGCACCATGGTGGTCAACGCAGACGTGCTGCTGGCGGAGCTGGCCGCCCGCAACGAAACCGACGGCCTGCTGTTCAAGATGCGGGACGACCCCCGGGTGACCCGGGTCGGCCGGCTGTTGCGCAAGTGGTCGCTGGACGAGCTGCCGCAACTGGTGAACGTCCTGCTGGGGCAGATGAGCCTGGTCGGTCCCCGACCGCCGCTGCCCTCCGAGGTCGCCCGCTACGACGGCGACGTCGCCCGTCGGCTGCTGGTCAAGCCGGGGATGACCGGGCTCTGGCAGGTCAGCGGCCGCTCCGATCTGAGCTGGGAGGACGGCATCCGGCTCGACCTCTACTACGTGGAGAACTGGTCGCTCGCCGCCGACCTGACGATTCTGTGGAAGACCGTCGGCGCGGTGGTCAACAGCCGCGGCGCGTACTGACCCGGCGGGCGGGTCTCACGGCTGCGGACCGAGCCAGTCCAGGCAGACCACGACGGCGTCGTCGGTGAGATCACCGGCGACGAAGGCCCGTAGGTCGCCGAGCAGGGAGCGGACGGCGTCCAGCGCCGCCATCGGTGTGGTCCGGCGCAACATCCGGTCCAGCGCGGTCTGGCCGTACCGCTCGGCGCTCCCGGTCGCCTCGATCACCCCGTCACTGATCATGAACAGTCGGTCGCCGCGCTGGAGCTGGACGAACTGCTCGCGGTAGTTGGTCCCCTCGAACATGCCGAGCGGGAACTGCTCCTCCAACGGCTGGATGCTGACCTCGCCGTCCCGGAGCAGGACGAGCCGGGGCGAGCCGGCGTCGACGGCGGTGAGCCGCCCGGTGCGCAGATCCAGTTCGAGCAGCAGGGTCGCGACGTACTGCTCACCCCGGTGCAGGTCGTAGATCGCCTGATCGGCGAGGGCGGCCTGGTCGGCCAGGGGAATGCCGGCCCGGCGGGCGTTGCGCAACGCACAGGTGGCGAGGGTGGTGAGCATGGACGCGGCGACCCCCTCACCCATTCCGTTGATGGTGGCCAGCCAGACCCGCTCCCCGTCGTCGGACCAGTCGAAGCTGTCGCCACGCACCGCGTACGCCGGCTCCAGCTGACCGGCCAGGCTGAAGGAGGGACGCAGCCGGCTACGCCCCGGCAGCAGTTCCCACTGCACCTCGGCGGCGAGGGTGAGGCGGCGACTGCGCCGGGCCACCCGGTACACGTCCGTGCCGGCGTCGACGGCGGCCAGCTCGTGGGCCAGCGCGGTGGCGACCTCCGCCAGCTCGGCAAGTCGGGCGTCGGTGACCGGCGTGACCCGGAGCACACCCCGCCGTTCCCCCCGCATGCTCACCGGCAGGTACCCGACGCCGTCCGCGTGGGTCGGGCTCTGGTGGTCGAAGCAGCGCCACGCCGGGTGCCCGGGCGTGGTCACCGGTTCCCCACCGCCCAGTGGCAGCAACGCCGCCAGCCGGTAGTCGACCTGGAGGAGATCGGTGTCGGTGATTCCGTACTCCCGCTCGAACAGCTCCCCGACGCGCGTCACGAGGAGGTCCACGGGAGCGGCGGTGATGGCCGCGCGGCCCTTGTCGACCGGTTCGGTCATGGTCCCTCCTTGATCACAAGCCCAACCGCCGACGGAATCGGGGTACGCTCAGGCGCACCATGGCGGAACTGCATGGTCCACCGGGACCCGAGATGAGTATGGCTGCCGAGCTGGATGCCGCGGCAGGAGCCCTGCTGACGGTCTGGGACGGTGCGCGGGAGCGGACGGCCAACCGCATCTCCACCGCCCAGCTCCGCGCCGTCATGCTCGTCGAACGGCATGACGGGATAAACCTGCGGCGCCTCGCCGCCGGTCTGGACATGCTGCTCTCCTCCGCCAGCCGACTGTGTGACCGCCTGGTCGCCGCGGGGATGCTGGAGCGGGAGCCGGGCCGCGCCGATCGGCGGGAGATCTCGCTGCATCTGACCGCCGAGGCCCGCCGGCTGCTGGTCGAGCTGCGTGAAGACCGTCGCAAGCATCTGGCGGCGATCCTGGCCGACATGACTCCCGACGCCCGGGAGGCGCTGCTGCGCGGGCTGCGTGCCTTCGACGAGGCCGCCCGCGCACGGGTCGTCCGGCCGGTGTCGCCGTTGGTGCCGCAGCCCGAGGAGCCACGTGCGGAACAGTCGGGAGGCCGGGACGCCGTCGAGGCGGCACCGCTTGGCTGGGCAGCGGGGGACGCCTCGGTCTTCCGGACGGCCTGACCGGGCCGGCTACCGTCGGTGCTGCCGCCCGGCCGGATCAGTCTGCGGCGGGACCGATCGCCAGCATCGCGATGTCGTCGTGGCGGTGCCCGGCACACCATGTGTCGATCTCCCGGAGCACGCGGTCGACGAGCGTCGCCGGGGGCAGCCCGGCACCGGCCGCCAGCGTCCGGCGTAGCCGCTGCTCGCCGAAGATCTCCGCGCCGTGCGGGCCGCCCCGGGCGTCGGCGACCCCGTCGGTGCGGGTGAAGAGCAGCTCGCCGGGGCCCAGCCGAAGGTCGGCGGCGGCGAACCGGGCACCGGGCAACGCGCCGACCGGCATGCCGCCCACCCGGAGTGCGGCCACTGTTCCGTCGGAACGCACCACGAGGGGTGCCGGATGCCCACCACCGGCGACCCGCAACCGCAGTTCGCCCTCGGGTCCGACCCGCAGGGCGCCCAGCAGCAGGGTGGTGAACTGCCCGCGCCGGCGCGTGTCCGGCAGGTCGAGCAGTGCCCGGTCGAGCAGCCGGAGCAGTTCCCGCGGTTGCCGTTCGACCAGCCGTAGGGTCTGCAGGGACTGGCGTACCCGGCCGGTGAGCACGGCCGCACCCACGCCCTTGCCGCAGACGTCACCGACGGCGAACAGCGCACCGTCGTCGGTCGGCAGCACGTCGTAGAAGTCGCCACCGATGCGCAGTCCGTCGCCGGCCGCGCGGTAGCCCCCGGCCAGACGCACTCCGGCCACCGTGGGCAGGCGCGGCGGCAGCAGGCTGTGCTGGAGGACCCGGGCGAGGTGGCTCTGTTCGTCGTGCAGCTGCGCGGTGGCCAGCGCGGCGCCGGCCCGGGCGGCGAACTCCCGGACCAGCTCGACGTCGCGGCGGTCGAAGCCGGCCCGCCCGGCTCGGCGGAGCAGCACCAGGGCGCCGGCCGTCCGGCCGGCGCCGGGGATCGGGCTGACCAGCAGGGTCGCGGGTGGGTCGAGGTCCGCCGGAAGCAACTGGTCGATTCCCGCCCGGGCGATGGCCGGCCAGGGCCGCGGATCGGCGGGTTCGCCGTCGAGGGCCTCGACGAGTCCGGGTACGGCGGTGACCACGTCCCAGCCGACCGTTCCGCTGGCCGGCGTGCTGTGGTCAGCGGTCTGCCGGATCCAGTGCGGCCGGTGTTCGGTCGGCGTCGGTGGCAGGTGCACGACCAGAGCCAGGTCGGCCAGGTAGGGCACGGGCAGGGCGGCCACCGCGCGCAGCGCCTGGTCACCCTCGAGCGCCAGGCCGAGCTGACGGCCGGCGTCGGCCAGGAACCGGGTACGCCGACGTTCGGCGAGCAGCTCCGCCGCGCGGGCCTGCTCCTCGGTGACATCTCGCACGTACCAGGCGGACCGGTTGCCACCAAGCGTGCGGCGGAACCCTCGTAACCGCCGGCCGAGGTGTTCGGCATCGAAGTCGTCGGCACCGGTGGCGGCTGCGGCCGCCAGGGCCGCGAGCGGACAACCGGTCAGGTCGGTGCCGACGACCACCTCCGGCAGCAACTCGCCGGCCACCGCGTTCACCAGCACGACCAGCCCGGCGTCGTCGGTGGTCAGCACCGCCTCGCCGAGGCCGTCGAGCAGCTCACGGGCGAGATCGGCGTCCACGGGAGAGGTGTGGTGCGGCGCCTCGGCGGCGGTGCGCTCCGACCGGTCCCCGCCGGTCCGCTCGCCGGCCGCACCGGCGAAGGCGCCAGGTCGGGTGCTGGTCATCGGCGGACACCCGGCGGCGGGCCCTGTCGACCAGTACGCATGCCGGGGTGCACTCCTCGGGGGTCACGGTTGGTTGCCTGGAAACAAGCGTACCGAGCGACTACCGAGGCATCCGGCCGAGCGCGTCAGAGCCGGGCCAACCAGCCGCCGGGGCGAGCGATGATCCGGCGTACCACCGAACCGGCCGCTCCCACCGCGGCGGCGGTGGCGCCCAGGGTGGCCGGCCGGACGGTGACCGGCGACCATGCCGCGGTGAGCACCCGGCGTTCGATCTCGGCGAGTACGGGCGGCCGGAGCCAGCCGGTGAGCGGGGCGTAGCCGCCGCCGAGCACCACCGTGTCGAGGTCCAGCAGGTTGACCACGCTCGCCACGGTGACCCCGATCGCCGTACCGGCCTCGGTCAGGGCGCGCAGCACGGCGGGATGCTCGGCTGTGGCGAGCTGGGTCAGCCGGGTCGAGGCCCGGTCGGCGGGCAGATCCGCACCGGCCAGGCCGGCGGCGGACAGGATCGCCTCCTGCCCGGCGTAGAGCTCCAGACAGCCGCGGCCGCCGCAGCGGCAGGGTGGGCCGTCCGGGCGGACCGGGATGTGCCCGATCTCGCCGCTCCAACCGCGGGTGCCCCGGAACAGCGCGCCGTCGAGGACGATGCCCGCACCGATGCCGACCTCGCCGGAGATGTGCAGGAAGCTGCCCGGCGCGGCACCGGCATGCAGCTCGCCCAGCGCGGCGAGGTTGGCCTCGTTGTCCACCACCAGGGGCGGCACCCCGTCGACCCGTTCGGTCAGTGGGGGATGGTCGGCCAGCAGTTCCGGCACCGGCACGTCCCGCCAGCCCAGGTTCGGCGCGAGGCGGACCCGCCCGGCGTCGTCGACCAGACCGGGTACCCCCAGGGCGGCACCGGCCAGGGTCAGACCCTGGGCCTCGGCGTCGACGCGGGCCCGGCCTGCCAGCTCGGCGAGCTGGCCGAGAGCTTCGGCCGGCGACACGGGTCGCAGGTCGGCCCGGTGCACCGTGTGGTGCCGGACCTGCCCGGAGAGGTCGACGACGCACGCGGCGAGGTAGTCGACGTTGATCTCCAGGCCGAGACCGGCGGGACCGTCGCCGGCCAGCATCAGGCCGCGCGCCGGACGACCGGCGCCGGCCCGCGGCGTCGGACCCGCCTCGGTGACGAGGCGGCCGGCGACGAGGTCCTCCACCACGGCCGACACGGTGGCCCGGGTGAGACCGGTGTCGGCGGCCAGCGCCGCCCGAGACGGGGGGCGACGGGCGGCGGCGATGCGGCCGAGCACGAGGGCGAGATTCAGCTCACGCAGGCTGCCCTGCCGCACCGCGCCGGCGGGGGCTGCGGGTGAGGTCACCCCTTGACACTGCCACACCGCGGTCATTTAATTCAACCACTGAACAAATAGCGGATGACACCACCGGAGGTCTGCCATGGCACCCCGTCCCACTCCTGCCGACAAGTTCTCCTTCGGGCTCTGGACGGTCGGCTGGCAGGGCCGCGACCCGTTCGGCCACGCCACCCGAGACGCCTTGGATCCGGTGGAGTCGGTGCACCGGCTCGCCGAGCTGGGCGCGTACGGCGTCACCTTCCACGACGACGACCTGGTGCCGTTCGGCGCGGACGCCGCCACCCGCGACGCCCAGATCGCCCGCTTCCGCAAGGCGCTCGACGAGACCGGCCTGGTGGTACCGATGGTCACCACCGACCTGTTCCAGCAGCCGGTCTTCAAGGACGGTGGCTTCACCAGCAACGACCGCGACGTCCGGCGGTACGCGTTGCGCAAGGTGCTGCGCAACGTCGATCTCGCCGCCGAGCTGGGCGCGAAGACCTTCGTCATGTGGGGCGGTCGGGAAGGCGGCGAGTACGACGTCGCCAAGGACGTCCAGGCCGCGCTGGAGCGCTACCGCGAGGCGGTGGACCTGCTCTGCCAGTACGTCATCGACCGCGGCTACGACCTGCGTTTCGCGCTGGAGCCGAAGCCGAACGAGCCGCGCGGTGACATCCTGCTGCCCACCGTCGGGCACGCCCTGGCGTTCATCTCCACCCTCGCCCACCCGGAGCGGGTCGGCCTGAACCCGGAGGTCGGCCACGAGCAGATGGCCGGGCTGAACTTCGTCCACGGCATCGCCCAGGCGCTCTGGCAGGGCAAGCTGTTCCACATCGACCTCAACGGTCAGCGCGGCGTCAAGTACGACCAGGACCTGGTCTTCGGTCACGGCGACCTGCTCAACGCGTTCGCCCTGGTCGACCTGCTGGAGCACGGCGGCACGGCCGGCGGCCCCGGCTACGACGGCCCCCGCCACTTCGACTACAAGCCCTCGCGCACCGAGGACGTCGACGGGGTCTGGGCCTCTGCCGCCGCGAACATGAGCACCTACCTGCTGCTCAAGGAGCGCGCCGCGGCGTTCCGGGCCGACCCGGAGGTGGCCGAGGCGCTGGCCGCGAGCAAGGTCGCCGAACTGGGCGTGCCGACCCTCGGCGAGGGTGAGGGCTACACCGAGCTGCTCGCCGACACCACCGCGTTCGAGGAGTTCGACGTCGACGCGGTGGCCGCCAAGGGCTTCGGTTTCGTCCGGTTGAACCAGCTCGCCGTCGAGCACCTGCTCGGCGCGCGCTGAGGCGGTCGGCATGCCGCTCGTCGCCGGGGTGGACTCCTCCACCCAGTCCTGCAAGGTGGTCGTCCGGGACGCGGAGACCGGTGCCCTGGTCCGGCAGGGCCGGGCACCGCACCCGGACGGCACCGAGGTCGACCCGTCGGCCTGGTGGTCGGCCCTCCGGACCGCGATCGACGCCGCCGGCGGGCTGGCCGACGTCGCCGCGGTCTCCGTGGCCGGCCAACAGCACGGCATGGTCTGTCTCGACGAGGCCGGCGAGGTGATCCGGCCGGCGCTGCTGTGGAACGACACCCGGTCGGCCGGTGCGGCGTCCGAGCTGATCCAGGAGGCGGGCGAAGGGCTGGCCGGCCGCCGGTTCTGGGCCGACGCGGTGGGCAGCGTGCCGGTGGCCAGCTTCACCGTCACCAAGTTGCGCTGGCTGGCCCGCAACGAGCCCGCGAACGCCGATCGGGTGGCGGCGGTCTGCCTGCCGCACGACTGGTTGACCTGGCGGCTGGCCGGTGCTTCCGGGCTGGACGCGCTGCGTACCGACCGCAGCGACGCCAGCGGCACCGGCTACTGGTCCCCGGCCACCGGCGAGTACCGGCCGGACCTGCTGGAGCGGGCGCTCGGCCGGACGGTGCGGGTGCCGACGGTGCTCGGTCCCGCCGAGACCGCCGGCCGGTTGGCTCCGGCGGTGCTGTCCGGTGCCGTTTCCGCCACCGACACGGGCGCGGCGCTGCTCGGGCCGGGCGCGGGCGACAACGCCGCGGCCGGCTTCGGCGTCGGTGCCCGCCCGGGCGACGTGGTGGTGTCGATCGGCACCTCCGGCACGGTGTTCAGCGTCGCGGACACCCCGGCGGCCGACCCGAGCGGAATCGTCGCCGGCTTCGCCGACGTGACCGGCCGGTTCCTGCCGCTGGTCTGCACGCTGAACGCGGCCCGGGTGCTGGACGCCGCCGCGGCGATGCTGCGGGTCGGTCTGGACGAGCTGGCCGACCTGGCGCTGTCCGCGCCGCCCGGCGCGGACGGGCTGGTGATGGTCCCGTACCTGGAGGGCGAGCGGACCCCGAACCGGCCGGACGCCACCGGTGCGGTGCACGGGCTGACCCTGCGCACCTCGACCCCGGCGCACCTGGCCCGGGCCGCCGTGGAGGGGATGCTCTGCGCCCTCGCCGACGGGCTCGACGCGCTCGCCGCCCACGGCGCGACCGTCCGCCGGGTGATCCTGGTCGGCGGCGGCGCCCGTTCGGCGGCGGTGCGGCGCATCGCGGCGCAGGTCTTCGGCTGCCCGGTGGTGGTCCCGCCGCCCGGTGAGTACGTCGCCGACGGTGCCGCCCGGCAGGCCGCGTGGTTGGCCCTGGGCACGGGGGAGCCGCCGTCCTGGACACCGTCCGGCACCGAGGAGTACGCCGGAGAACCGGTGCCCGGCATCCGGGAGCGCTACGCGCAGGCCCGGGAACGCCACCTGGACCGGTTGTCCCAGGGCTGACCACGCCCGGTCCCGGGTCGGGTGGCCCGCACGTGACGAGGAGCCACCCGATCCGGAACCGGGCACGATCTCGGCCGCGCCGCGAGGTGACCCGGTGATCGGCTCGTTATCCCGCCCTGGTTGGCTGCCCGCATGACCTCGACCACACGCGGACCCGCGCGGGTGTGGGGCAGCAGTGCGCCGCGCCGGCTCTACAGCGTCGTGGTCTTCGTGCTGCTCGCCTCGCTGGACAACGTGGCGATCGGTCTGGTGCCCCCGCTGTACGGCGCGATCGCCGATTCGTTCGAGGTGCCGCAACGGCTGCTCGGCCTGGTCACCGCGATCAGCTTCCTGATCAGCGCGGTGGCGGCGGTGGGTTGGGCGTACTTCGGCGACCGGACCGACCGCAAGCCGTTGCTGATGATCGGCACACTGCTCTGGGCGGCCGGAACGGGCGGCAGCGCACTGGCCGGGAACTACCCCACCTTCCTCGCCGCGCAACTGCTCGCCGCAGTGGGTCTGGGCGCGGTCGGTTCGGTCGGTTACTCGGTCGTCACCGATCTCATCACGCCTCGCCGTCGGGGCCTGGTGATGAGCTTCTGGGGGCTGTCCCAGGGGGTCGGCACGGTGGCCGGCGGCCTCGTCGGCGGGCTGCTCGGCGCGACCGACTGGCGTCGGCCGTTCCTGGTGCTCACCGTGGTCGGTCTGGTCGCCACGGCGGCCTATCTGTTCACGTACGACATCCGGCGCGGTCAGAGCGAGCCGGAGCTGGCTGCCGCGCTCGCCGCCGGTGGCGACTACGACTACCGGATCAGCCGGGCCGACCTGCCGGTCATCCTGGGCCGGCGGACCAACCGGTGGCTCATCCTCCAGGGCCTCACCGCGCAGGCCGCCTTCGGCTCGCTGGTCTGGCTGCCGGTGCTCTTCCGCGAGCGGGCCGAGGACCAGGGGTACACGACGGCGACCGCCATCGTGGTGGGCGCCGTCTTCGCCGCCCTGTTCCAGCTCGGTGGGGTGTTCTCCATCGTCGGCGGGCTGATCGGCGACGCGCTGCAACGGCGTACGCCCTCCGGCCGGGCGTTGGTCGCCTCGGTCGGCATCTTCGCGGCGCTCCCGTTCTACCTGGTGCTGTTCTTCGTGCCGATCCGCATCGACGTGCCCGACGGGGCCGGCACCGGCGCGGTCGTCGGTGCGGTGCTGGGCAGTGTGGTCAGCGAGCCGACGGTCGGGTTGAGTCTGCTCGCCGCGTTGCTGGCCCTGGCGCTCACCTCGGCGAACTCGCCGAACTGGTTCGCGCTGATCGCCGACGTCAACCCGCCGGAGAACCGGGGCACCGTCTACAGCCTCGGAAACCTGGTCAACGGGGTGGGGCGGGCGGCCGGCAACGGCCTGGTCGGGGTGGCGTTCCACGGGCTGCGGGTGGCCTTCCCGCCGCCGCTGAACTACGCCGTCGGGCTGGCCGCCTTCCAGCTCTTCTTCATCCCCACCGGGTTCATGTACTGGCTCGCCGCCCGCACCTCACCGCAGGACATCGCCGACGTGCGGCGGCTGCTGCACACCCGCGCCCGGAAGGATCCGGGTGCGGAACCGCCCGCATAGCGGCGGTGCCGCACCCGGACCTCCGGCTAGACCTCGACCCAGACGGTCACGTCGGTGGGTACCGAGCCGTCCTCGTTCAGCGGTGCGCTGCTGTGCACCACCTCGCCGCCGGGCTTCGCCACCGGGTCGGCCCCGAAGTTGGTGAACACCACCAGGTCACCGTTGCGGAAGGACAGCACCTCGTCGCCGGAGGAGAGCCACCGCAGGGTGCCCCGACCGAGTCCGTACGCGCGCCGCAGCCGCAACGCCTCCCGGTACAGCTCGTACGTCGAACCGGGCACCCCGCGCTGACGGTCCAGCGCGTACTCGGCCCAGACCGGCGGCTGCGGCAGCCAGCTCGCGTCGGTCGGCCCGAAGCCGTACGAGGGCGCGTCGGCCTCCCACGGGATCGGCACCCGGCACCCGTCGCGGCCCCGCTGGGTGTGCCCGCTGCGCTCCCAGGTCGGGTCCTGCCGCGCCGCGTCGGGCAGGGTGGTGTGCTCCGGCAACCCGAGCTCCTCGCCCTGGTAGAGGTAGGCCGAACCGGGCAGGGCCAGCATCAGCAGGGTGGCCGCCCGGGCCCGCCGCAACCCGGTGGCGGCGTCCGGCTGCTCGTCGCCGATCCCGATTCCGTTGGGGCGGGGCGTACCGACCGGCAGGCCGAGCCGGGACGCGTGGCGTACCACGTCGTGGTTGGAGAGCACCCAGGTGGTGGGCGCGCCGACCGAATCGGTGGCCTCCAGCGATCGGGTGATCACCGCGTACTGGGCGGGCGCCGTCCACGCGGCGAGCAGGTACTCGAAGTTGAACGCCTGGTGCATCTCGTCGGGGCGTACGTAGCGGACCAGCCGCTCCGCCGGCTCCACCCACGCCTCGGCCACCAGGATCCGTTCGCCGGGGTACCCGTCCAGCAGCCGCCGCCACTCACGGTAGACCTCGTGCACGCCGTCCTGGTCCCACATCGGCGGGCGGGGCTTGTCCGCCTCCTGCCCGGAGAGGATCTCCTGCGGTTCCTGCCAGTCGGCCAGGTCGGCCTGCTTGATCAGGCCGTGCGCCACGTCCACCCGGAAGCCGTCGACGCCACGGTCCAGCCAGAACCGCAGCACGTCCAGGAACTCGGCGCGGACCTCGGGATTGTCCCAGTTCAGGTCGGGCTGGGCGGTGTCGAACAGGTGCAGGTACCACTGGCCGTCGGGCACCCGGGTCCAGGCCGGGCCACCGAAGACGCTCTGCCAGTCGTTGGGCGGCTCGGCGCCGCCCGGCCCGCGGCCGTCGCGGAAGATGTACCGCTCCCGCTCGGCGCTGCCCGGACCGGCGGCCAGGGCGGCCTGGAACCAGGCGTGCGCCGAGGAGGTGTGATTGGGTACCAGGTCGACGATCACCCGCAACCCGCTGGCGTGGGCCTTCGCGATCAGGTCGTCGGCGTCGGCGAGTGTGCCGAACAGCGGCTCGACGTCCCGGTAGTCGGCCACGTCGTAGCCGGCGTCGGCCTGCGGGGACGGATAGAACGGGGAGAGCCAGACGGCGTCGACGCCCAACTGGGCCAGATGGTCGAGGCGGGCGGTGATCCCGGGCAGGTCGCCGATGCCGTCGCCACCCGAGTCGGCGAACGAGCGGGGATAGATCTGGTAGATCACCGCCTCCGTCCACCAGCCGGTCGCCGGGGTCTGCTGCGTCGCGTCGTGGTTCAGGGCGTACTCCCGTGGTCGAGCCGTCCGGCCCGGTTGGCCCCGACGGCGTGCTGGCTGTCGTTCAGTTTGCCCGGGCGGGCGCGGTCGAATCACGTACGACCAGCCGAGTGTCCAGGATCACCGACGCATCGGGTTTGCTCACGTCGGCGTCGAGGGCCCGCCCGCAGAGCGGGTCGAGCAGCAGTTGCGCGGCCAACCGGCCCTGCTCCGCCGCCGGTTGGGCGATGGTGCTCAACCCGAGCACCCCGGAGAGGGCGTGGTCGTCGATGCCGATCACGCTGACGTCCTGGGGCACCCGCAGACCGGCGTCACGCAGCGCGGTCAGCGCACCCATCGCCATCTCGTCGCAGGCGGCGAAGATGGCCGTCGGTGGGTCGCCCCGGCGGAGCAGTTCCTCGGTGGCCCGGGTGCCGCCGGCGATGTCGAAACTCGACTCCACGTCGAGGCTCGGGTCCGGCTGCAACCCGGCCGCGCGCAACGCCTCCTGATGCCCCCGGCGCCGGTCGAGATGGGCGCTGAAGGCGAGTTCGTCGTCGGGATCACCGGAGATGTGCGCGATCCGGCGGTGCCCCAGATCCAGCAGGTGCCGGGTGGCGGTCCGCGCCGCCGCCACGTCGTCGATCCGCACGCAGGGCCAGCCCGGCACGGTGGTACCGGAGCTGATGGTGACGCCGGGCAGGTCGAGCGCGGCCAGGGCGGTCACGTCGGTGGCCCGCAGCGGGGTGGCGACCAGCATGATCGCGTCCACCCGCTTGTGCAGGTGGGTGGCGTGCAGGACGCGCTGCCGGTTCTGCTCCCGCCCACCCAGGTTGTGCAGCAGCAGGTCGTATCCGGCCCGGTGGAAGAAATCCTCGGCCGCCTCGACGACCACCCCGAAGAACCACCGGGTGATCCGGGGAACCACCACCGCGACGGTGCCGGTCCGGCCACCCGCCAGCCGTGAGGCGCTCGGCGACACGGCGTACTGCAACTGCTCGGCGGCGGCGAGCACCCGGCTGCGGGTCGCCGCCGACACCGTCGGCAGCCCGCGTAACGCGCGGGAGACGGTGGCCGGGGAGACGCCGGCCAGCCGGGCGACATCGTCGATCTTCGTCACGTGACACCCTGTTCACGGCCCGCGTGGTGGGGCCCCGGGCGGGGCGG
>NZ_JBAGKI010000085.1:0-23111 GCF_036689795.1 Micromonospora palythoicola
CCCCCCCCGCCGCCGGGGCTTCCAAGGTGTCCCTGCCCCCCGGGCCTGTGGCCCGGGGGGCGGCCCCCCCCGGGGGCCCCCGCCCGACGTGACTCACCCGCCCGCCGCCGTGCCACCACGGTCGGACCGCCCGGAGTGGTCGTTGCCGCGCGGCGAACCGGCCAGTGGGTCGACCCAGGTTGATGGTGATGGTCCCGGCGCTGTCGAGCTGAGAGCGCAGACGCATCACCCCAGGCCCCGCTTGACCCGACGGTCGACGCGCTCCCGCGAACCAGATCCACACCGCCGGACGGATGCACACCGCCGTGAGGTCGAACGGAACAACGCCACCGTTGACACCGGGGCCAGTCGCAGCGCTGAGCCGAGAAATTGGTGTTCCCGGCCCGCATGTCGTCGCTAGGGTCGCGCGATGGCATACCAGCACCCGCTCGCCTACGTACTGGGGCTGGAGGGCGTGGCGTTGCTGCGTGCCTTCGCCGGCGACTACGACCGGGAGTTCGTCGGAGCGCGCATCAGCGAGGTCCGGCGCCTTCTGGACAGCCCATCGCTGAACGGCGACGGGGTCACCGCAGCGCACGTCAACACCGTGAACGGCTACAAGGTGTGGTCCGCGACCTACGATCAACCAGGTAACGGGCTGTTCGACATTGAAGAACCCATCGTGCAGGACATCCTCGGCTCCCTGCCACCTGGCGTCGCCTTGGACGCAGCTTGCGGCACCGGCAGATACACCGAGTACCTCGCCAAACAAGGGCACCGGGTCATCGGCGTCGACAGCTCCCCGGAAATGCTGGCTTACGCTCGTACTCGTGTTCCGAGCGCCGAACTGCGGCAGGGCAACCTGCACCAGATTCCCCTACCCGACGACCACGTCGACGTCATCGTGTGTGCGTTGGCGCTGACCCACCTTCCCGACGTCGGACCGGCGATCACCGAGTTCGCCCGCGTACTGCGTCCTGGCGGCCATCTGGTGATCACGGACGTGCATCACGAGCTCGTGGCATTAGGATCCGTACCACGAATTCGTTCTGCCGAAGGTGATCCGGGGCTGCTGCCTGCGTTCCGCCATCGGGCCAGTGACTACCTCCACGTCGCCCTGCCGTTGGGCCTGCAGCTACGGCGTTGCGAGGAGCCTCGGATGTCCGGCGACACCAGCGAGGACATGCCCGGGGAAATCGCGACAGGGCCATGGGACGTGTGGCCTTGGTCGCTGCTGGGGATCGTCCCGGCGGCAGCCGGGGCCGCCTGGGACGGAACACCAAGTCAAATCATCTGGCACTTCCAGCTGGCGCCGAGCGCAAACACGGCGGCAGCCACTTCTTCCGCTGCCAACTAACTGGCCCTGACCTGGGGTTTCTCGTCAATTGCTCCCAAGCAGACAGGTCAGCAGCGTGTCGACGCTGACGTCGAGACGGTCCCGACTACGCTCAACTCAACTCACGCCCAGACCGATCCCTACGTGATCACCAGTCGGATTCTGCGACCAGGTTGTCGAGATAAAGCCTCACCCACGTGGCCGTTCGGCTCGGACGGGGGACGTCTGAGGGCGTCGACGGTTCAGCTCGACAGCCTCGACAGGGGTAGGGGTGCCGGGCGAGCGGCGGTCCACCCCGGGCCGCGGTGGCGAGCCCTGAGCGACCGCCGGAAGGGTGTCGTCGGTCGACCCGACGCCGGCGTTCCCGTTCGGCCACGGTCTGACGGGAGACCGCGTGCCGACCTGTCGAAAATCCGTGGCGTCGCAGCGGCCGGTCGCCGCAGGATGGCGCGGTGAGTGAGGCGTACCCGATGAAGCCGTGTCCTGTCGCCGTGGCCACCGCCGCGCGTCGACAGCGGCTCGGGCCGGGCCGTCTCTCGCCACGTCGTCGATCGTGACCGGCGCGTTCCTCGCCGGTCTGGTCGCCGGCTACGGCGTGGCCGTCCCGGTCGGGGCGATCGCCGTGCTCATCCTCGGGCTCACCGCCCGGACCTCGTTCCGGGTCGGTTCGGCCGCCGCACTGGGGGTGGCCACCGCCGACGGGCTCTACGCCGGCGTCGCGGCGCTCGGCGGCGCGGTGGTCGCGGGTTGGCTGGCGCCGGTCGCCGGGCCGCTGCGCCTGATCGGCGCCACGGTGCTGCTCGCCCTCGCCGCCCACGGCGCCTGGCGCGCCCTGCGGGTACCCGGCCGACGCCGTCCCCCGAAGCCCGCCCCGGCCGCCGTGTCGACGGGTGGTCCGGACCGGTCGGCGTCAGTCGAGGCCGGTCCGGCATCGGTACGGCGCGGGTTGGACACACCGACCCGGGCATTCGTCGGTATCCTCGCGCTGACCCTGCTCAACCCGGCCACCATCGTCTACTTCACGGCCCTGGTGCTCGGTCGGGCCGATCTGGGCGGCTCCGGCACCGCCGTCGCGGTGGTCTTCACCCTCGGGGTGTTCCTCGCCTCGGCCAGCTGGCAGCTGCTGATCGCCGGGGGTGGCTCCCTGATCGGGCGGGTGCTCACCAGCGATCGTGGCCGGCTGGTCACCGCGCTGCTGTCCAGCGCCATCATCACCGTGCTCGCCGTCGGCATGCTCCTCGGTGGCTGACCCGGGCTGCCCGTGCCGTACGGTCGGGTGATGAGCAGCCGACCCGCCGCCGGGGGCGGCCGGTGGGTGGAGGTCGATCCGGACCGCGTCGCCCGCTGGGTCGCCGGCTTCGCCGACCGGCACGGCCCGCCCACCGTCAGCGCGCCCGGGTACGGCCTGCTGCTGTCCGCTCCGGACGGTGCCACCGCCGAACTGCACACCCCTCCGGGAACGCCGGTCGCCGCGGATCTGGAGACCTTCGTCCGGGAGGTCGGCACGCCACGGCGGATCGCACTGTTGCTGGCCCGCAAAGGAGCGGTGGCGATGGGTGTCGCCGACGGTGCGCAACTGAGCGTGCACAAGGTGGACACCCGCTACGTGCAGGGACGTACCGCCGCCGGTGGTTGGTCGCAGCAGCGTTTCGCCCGCCGCCGGGACAACCAGGCGAAGGCGGCGCTGGCCGACGCGGCGGATCTCGCCGTACGCCTGCTGCTACCGGCGGCCGACCGGCTCGACGCGCTGGTCGCCGGCGGCGACCGGCGCGCGGTGGACACGGTGCTGGCCGACCGTCGGCTCGCCCCACTGGCCGCGCTGCGCGCCGACCGCCTGCTGGACGTCCCCGAACCCCGGTACGCGGTGCTTGTCGCCGCGGTCGCCGCAGCCCGCGCCGTCCGGGTTCTGGTCCGCGAACCACGGCCCGGGACCAGCGGTTAGGCGCGGAGGCGGGCCCCGCCACCGGTGACCGGGCCCGCCGCGTCACACTGCGTCAGACCGCGCCGCTGAAGGTGTCGCAGGACGCCGGGTCGCCGGTGTCGTAGCCCCGGTTGAACCACTGCTTGCGCTGCTCCGACGAGCCGTGGGTGAACTCCTCCGGGTTGACCGGCCGGTCCGCCCGCTTCGAGATGGCGTCGTCGCCGATGGCCTCGGCGGTGTCGATGGCCTCGGCGATGTCCCGTTCGGTGATGCTGGTGAAGATCTTCTGGCCGCTCTCGTCCGCCGTGCCGGTGGCGTTCTTCGCCCAGGCTCCGGCGTAGCAGTCGGCCTGCAACTCCAGGCGTACCGACAGGTCGTTGGCGTTGCCGGGGTCGCGCTGCTGCTGGCGGCGCACCTGCTCGTTGGTGCCGAGCAGGTTCTGCACGTGGTGGCCGTACTCGTGGGCCAGCACGTACGGCTGGGCGAACTCGCCCTCGGCGCCCAGTTGCGTGGCGAGCACCTCGTAGAAGGAGAGGTCGATGTAGACGAGCGAGTCGGCGGGGCAGTAGAACGGGCCGACCCCGGAGTCGGCCTGGCCGCAGGCGGTGTTGACGGCCTGGCTGAAGAACACGGTGCGGGTCGGCCGGTACTGCTCGCCGAGGGACTGCGGCAGGGCGGTGCGCCAGTACGCCTGGATCGAGTTGACGTAGAGGGTGTTGCGGCAGTCGAGCTGCTCCAGCGCGTTCTCGGCGGCGCAGCGCTGCTCCAGCGCGGTGTTGTCGCCCTGCTCCGCGCCGCCGGTCATGGCGTTCAGGCCGAAGCCGCCACCGACGAGGGCCACCAGTACGGCGATGACGATGCCGACGATGCCGCCGCGCCCGCCGCCGATCGGGATGGGGATGCCCATCCCGCCGCCGCCTCCGCCGCTGCCTCGCCGATCCTCCACCTGACTGGTGTCGATCCGTGCGTTCTCGTTCAGCTCCATGGTGACCCCGATCAGTCAGTGGCTCGTGGGCCGGAACCGGGTCCGGTCGGCGATCCGGTACCCGACGATCTTGCTCGGTAATCCGCGTGGGGTACCGCGGCGGGCCCGGTACACTTGGTGCCGTGCTGCGCTGCGAAGGCTGAACGCCCCGCGCCGACGGGTCTGGTGGATCCGCCGGCGCTTTCGTGTGCCCTGAGTCAGCCCTTCGGATCTCGAGAGCGAGTACCTGGAAATGATCACTGCCACCGGCCTGGAACTGCGCGCCGGCGCCCGGATCCTGCTGTCCGACACCACGCTGCGGGTGCAGCCCGGTGACCGGATCGGCCTGGTCGGGCGCAACGGCGCCGGCAAGACCACCACGCTGAAGGTGCTCGCCGGGGAGGGCCAGCCCTACGCCGGGCAGGTCGACCGGCGCAGCGCCGTCGGCTACCTGCCGCAGGACCCGCGTACCGGTGATCTGGACGTCACCGGCCGGGACCGGGTGCTCTCCGCTCGCGGCCTGGACGCGCTGATGGCCGGGATGAAGGAGCTGGAGGCGCGGCTCGCCGAGGACGCCGACGAGCGCCTGGTGCGCCGCTACGGCGCGCTGGAGGATCAGTTCGCCGCGCTCGGCGGGTACGCGGCCGAGGCCGAGGCGGCCCGCATCTGCGCCAACCTGGGGCTGCCCGAGCGGGCCCTGGCGCAGACCATCGGCACCCTTTCCGGCGGTCAGCGTCGCCGCATCGAGCTGGCCCGGATCCTGTTCCGGGACGCGGGCGAGAACGGCGGCGGCATCCTGCTGCTGGACGAGCCGACCAACCACCTCGACGCCGACTCGATCACCTGGTTGCGGGGTTTCCTCGCCAACCACAAGGGCGGCCTGATCGTGATCTCCCACGACGGTGACCTGCTGGAATCGGTGGTCAACAAGGTGTGGTTCCTCGACGCCACCCGCAGCGTGGTCGACGTCTACAACCTGGGCTGGAAGGCGTACCTGGAGGCGCGCGAGACCGACGAGCGCCGTCGTCGCCGGGAGCGGGCCAACGCCGAGAAGAAGGCCGGCGCGCTGATGGCCCAGGCCGACAAGATGCGGGCCAAGGCCACCAAGACGGTCGCCGCGCAGAACATGGCCCGTCGCGCGGAACGGCTGATGTCCGGCCTGGAGGAGGTACGCGTCGCCGACAAGGTGGCGAAGGTGCGGTTCCCCGCACCGGCGCCGTGCGGCAAGACGCCGCTGACCGCGACCGGCCTGTCCAAGTCGTACGGCTCGTTGGAGATCTTCACTGACGTGAGTGTGGCGGTGGACCGGGGCTCCCGGGTGGCCATCCTCGGGCTCAACGGCGCCGGCAAGACCACCCTGCTGCGGATGCTCGGCGGCCTGCTGGAGCCGGACACCGGCGAGGTGCGCCCCGGTCACGGTCTGCGACTGGGCTACTACGCGCAGGAGCACGAGACGCTGGACGTGGAACGGACCGTGCTGGAGAACATGCGGGCGGCGGCGGTCGAGCAGACCGACACCGAGCTGCGGAAGATCCTCGGCGCCTTCCTCTTCTCCGGCGAGGACGTCGACAAGCCCGCCGGGGTGCTCTCCGGTGGCGAGAAGACCCGGTTGGCGCTGTCGACCCTGGTCTGTTCCGGTGCCAACGTGCTGCTGCTCGACGAGCCGACGAACAACCTGGACCCGGTGAGCCGGGAGCAGGTGCTCGACGCCATCGCCCGCTATCCGGGCGCGATCGTGCTGGTCACGCACGACCCGGGCGCGGTCCTCGCGCTCAAGCCGGACCGGGCGATCCTGCTGCCCGACGGCGACGAGGACGCCTGGAGTGACGACCTGCTGGAACTGGTCGAGCTGGCCTGAGCCGACGGCGCCATCACCTATCGGGAAGCTGACACTGCATAGCGTGTCGGTTGGCGAATAGTTGATATCTGGCGCATGATCGTTCGAGACGGTCTAATAGGTGGGACCGTATCCGAACCGCACAGTCTGGGACGTGAGGACACAGCATGGCAGCCACTGGCACAGCCACCAGCACTGAGAAGGGTCGCCGGATCGTCGGAGCCGAGCGTCAGACGCTCGCGAAGGACCTCGTCAAGCGGTACACCGGAGGCGAGAGCATCCGGGCGCTCGCGGCCTCGACCGGGCGATCGTACGGGTTCATCCACCGCGTACTCACCGAGTCCGGGGTGCAGCTGCGGCAGCGCGGCGGCGCCCGGCGCCGCAAGAAGGCGTGACCCGCCCGTCAGCGTCGTCCAGCAGCACCGCCACCACCACCGCGACCCGGGCCGCCCGGTGACCGCCGAGGCGACCGGGGTCCGGCTGGAATGCGACGGGCCGGTCGCCACGGTCACCCTGTGCCGGCCCGACGTGCTCAACGCCCAGACGCCGGCGATGTGGCGCGCGATGAGCGAATTCTCCCGGGAGCTTCCCGGTGACGTGCGCGTGGTCGTGGTACGCGGCGAGGGGCGGGCCTTCTCCGCCGGCCTCGACCTGGCGGTGGCCGGCGCCTCCGGGCCGGGCTCCTTCGCCGAGCTGACCACCCTGTCGGAGCAGGAGTGCGCCGACCGGATCGCCGAATATCAGGGCGGATTCACCTGGCTGCACCGCCCGGACGTCATTTCGGTCGCCGCCGTCCAGGGGCACGCCATCGGTGCCGGTTTCCAACTCGCCCTCGCGTGCGACCTGCGGGTGCTGGCCGATGATGCGAAGTTCGCCATGGCCGAGGTGACCTTGGGTCTGGTGCCCGACCTGGCCGGCACCAAGCGCCTGGTCGAGTTGGTCGGCTACGCCCGCGCGCTGGAGATCTGCACCACCGGACGGCGGATGGACGCCGCCGAGGCGGACCGGATCGGGCTGGCCACGCTCGTGGTTCCCGCCGCCGAGTTGGACGACGCGGTGCGCGACCTGACCGCTGGGCTGCTCGCCCCCAGCCGGGACGCCGTCGTCGAGATCAAGGCGTTGCTCACCGGCGCCGCCGGGCGTACCCATGGCGAGCAGCAGCGCGCCGAGCGGGAGGCGCAGACGCGCCGACTGCGGGATCTTGCCGGACGAGGCGAATAGTAAGGACCGTTCGGGAAGATCCGGGTTACTCGCGTGGTTGTCGTAGGCGTCGGGAGAATTGACCCGACGGTGTACGACGTCCTGACCCGGAGGTGAGCGTGTCCAACCACATGGCCGCTGGCGGCATGGGCGGTTGGAGCATGCTCCGCTCGATGCGCAGCCAGGACGACATTTCCGCGCATCGACTCAAGCGCGGTGTCGCCCGTCGGATCGTCGCCTTCGCCCACCCCTACCGGCGCGACATCGTCGTCTTCCTGCTCACCGTGATCGTCGCCGCGGTGATCGGGGTGGCGACCCCGCTGCTGGCCGGCGACGTGATCGACGCGATCACCCGGGGTGGCGCCGAGGCCGGGGCGCTGGTGATCCGGCTGGCCCTGTTCATCGCCGCGCTCGCGGTCGCCGATGCTCTCCTGTCGCTGGCCCAACGGTGGTATTCGGCCCGCATCGGTGAGGGCATCATCCTCGACCTGCGTACCCGCGTCTACGACCACGTGCAGCGGATGCCGCTGCAGTTCTTCACCCGGACGCAGACCGGTGCGCTGGTCAGCCGGCTCAACAACGACGTGATGGGGGCCCAGCGGGCGTTCACCTCGACGTTGTCGGGCGTGGTCAGCAACGTGATCCAGCTGGTTCTCACCGCCGTGGTGATGCTGACTCTCTCCTGGCAGATCACGGCGCTCTCACTGGTCCTGCTGCCGGTGTTCATCATTCCGGCGCGCCGGGTGGGCCGGCGGCTGGCCGAGATCACCCGCGAGTCGTACAACCTCGACGCCAAGATGAACGCGACGATGACCGAGCGGTTCGGGGTGGCCGGCGCGTTGCTGGTGAAGCTCTTCGGTCGACCCGACGCCGAGGCGGCCCGCTTCGCCGCCCGCGCCGAACGGGTCCGCGACATCGGCATCACCTCCGCGATGTACTCGCGGACCTTCTTCGTGGCCATGCTGCTGGTGGCCTCGCTGGCGCAGGCCCTGACCTACGGCCTCGGCGGCTGGCTCGCGGTCAGCGGCCAGGTCAGCGCCGGCACCGTGGTGACCCTCGCGTTGCTGCTCACCCGCCTCTACGGTCCGCTCACCGCGCTGAGCAACGTCCGGGTGGACGTGATGAGCGCGCTCGTCTCGTTCGACCGGGTCTTCGAAGTGCTCGACCTGCAACCGGGCATCAAGGAACGGCCCGACGCGGTGCGGATCCCCCAGGACGCGGGGACCGTCGAGTTCCGGGACGTCCGGTTCCGCTACCCGAGCGCCGCGGAGATCTCGCTAGCGTCGTTGGAGGAGGTCGCCGCGCTGGACCGTACGGTCAACGAACCGGTGCTCAAGGGCGTGTCGTTCAGCGTCGAGCCGGGGCAGATGGTGGCGCTGGTCGGGCCCTCCGGAGCGGGCAAGTCCACGCTGTCCATGCTGATCTCCCGCATCTACGACGTCACCGACGGGCAGGTGCTCGTCGGCGGGGTCGATGTCCGCGATGCCCGGCTCGACTCGCTGCGCGACGAGATCGGCGTGGTAACCCAGGATTCGCACCTGTTCCACGAGACCATCGCGGAGAATCTGCGCTACGCGAAGCCGGACGCCACCGATGACGAGCTGTGGGCGGCGCTGGCCGGGGCGCAGGTCGCCGACCTGGTCAGGTCGCTGCCGGACGGGCTCGACACCACCGTCGGCGAGCGCGGATACCGCTTCTCCGGTGGCGAGAAGCAGCGCATCGCCATTGCCCGGCTGCTGCTCAAGGCACCGTCGATCGTGATCCTCGACGAGGCCACCGCCCACCTCGACTCGGAGAGTGAGGCGGCGGTGCAGCGCGCGCTGTCGGTGGCGTTGACCGGGCGTACCGCCCTGGTGATCGCCCACCGCCTGTCCACCGTCCGGGACGCTGACCAGATCCTGGTCCTCGACGACGGCCGCATCGTCGAGCGGGGCCGCCACGACGAACTGGTCGCGGTCGGCGGTCTCTACGCGGAGCTGTACCGCACCCAGTTCGCGGTGGCCGATTCGCCGAGTCCGTACGCCGACGCCACCGGTCCGGAACCGGTGGTCATTCCCACCCGGGAGTACATCGCCGACGAGGCCATGCCACCCGCCGCCGCCAACTGAGGCCGCTGGTCCATCCGCCGCTCACTCGAGAGCGGCCGCGTGGAGTTCGGCGAAGGCGGCACCGAGGGTCTGCGGGGTGAAGTGGGCGTTCAGGCCACTGGGGTTGGGCAGCACCCACAGCCGGGCGTCGGCCAACTGCTCCGGTTGCGGCCCGAACCCCGCCTTCGGTCGGGCGAAGCCGATCCGGTACGCCGTCACCCCGACCACCGCGACCCAGCGCGGCCGGTACCGGGCCACCTTGTCGGTGAGCTGCCGGGCGCCGTCGACAAGTTCGGCGGCGGTCAGCTCGTCGGCGCGAGCGCTGGCCCGGGCCACCATGTTGGTGATGCCGAGGCCGAGCGCCGGCAGTTCGTCCTGCTCGCTGGGGTGCAGCAGGCGGGGGGTGAACCCGCCTCGGTGCAGCGCCGGCCAGAACCGGTTGCCGGGGCGGGCGAAGTGCCACCCGGTCGCCGCCGACCAGAGCCCGGGGTTGATCCCGACGAACAGCACGTCCAGCCCGACGGCGATGAGGTCCGGGATGGTCCTGTCGGCCGCTGCGGCCAGTTCCTCCCGGCTCGGGCGCGGGTACGGCCGTGGCTTCCCGGGCTCCGGCCGGGACGGATTGGTCGACCTGCCGTGGACGGCGGGTTCCGGCCGCGGCGGGTTCGCCGACCTGCTGTGGGCGTCCCGCCGGTGGGGGCGGGGCGGCTGGCCGGCGGTCACAGGCCGCGCAGCGCGCCGCCGTCGACCGGAACGGTGACGCCGGTGAGGTAGCTGGCCGCGGGGGAGAGCACGAAGGCGGCGACCCGACCGAACTCAGCCGGGTCACCGATGCGGCGCAGCGGGATGGCGGCCTCCGCCTCGGCCCGGGCCCGTTCGGGGTCGCCGGTGGCGGCGAAGAGGTCCCGGTTGCGGTCGGTCAGCAGCCGCCCCGGCAGCAGTCCGACCACCCGTACGCCGCGGGGGCCGTACTCGTCGGCGACGTCCTTGGCGACGCCGGCCAGGCCGGGCCGCAGGCCGTTGGAGATGCCCAGCCCGGGCACCGGGCCGCGCGCCGAGGTGGAGAGCACCAACGCGATGGCGCCGCCGTCGGGCAGTGCCGCGGCGACCGTCCGTACCATCCGGACGCTGCCGAGGAAGACGGTCTCGAAGGACTGCCGCCACTGGTCGTCGGCGACCGACGCGGCGCTGCCGGCGGGCGGTCCGCCGACGGAGACCAGAGCGCCGTCGACGCGGCCGAACTGGTCCTGTGCGGCGGTCAGCAGGCGTTCGGGTGTCGCCGGGTCCGCCAGGTCGGCGGTGATGCCGACGGCCCGGTCGGGCCCGCCGAGGCCGGTCACGGCGGCCTCCACCGCTTCGGCGTGCCGGGCGCAGAGCACCACCCGGGCGCCGTCGTTCACCAGGCACTGTGCGGTGGCGTACCCGAGCCCACGGGAGGCGCCGGTGAGCACGTACACCCGATCGGTCAGTCCGAGATCCATGCCGACGATCCTGCCCCAGCCCGCCCGACGGGAAACAGGGGTGTTCCCCGGGTCGTGGGTCGGGTTCAGGGGCGGGCCGGGCGTAGCAGGCGTACCCGACCGGCGACCTGGACGGCGAGCGCGCCGCCGACCCGCCCGAGGGCGGGGGACCGGCGGCGACGCGGTGCCCGGTGCCCGTCGTAGCGGAATTCCGCCTCCCGGACGGCCAGTTCCTCCGCGCCCAGCGCCGGCAGGGCGGTGCGGGCGTGCAGCGCGCGGGCCAGGTCCCAGCCGTCGCGTAGTCCGCCGCCGGTGGGTCGGCCGGCCGCCCACTCGGTGAACACCGTCGGCCAGGCCGGGCCGAGCCCGGCGGCGAGCAGTGGCCAGTGCCGGGCGACCTCGCCGGCCCGCTTGCGCAGCAGGGCGGCCCGGGTGGCGGCCAGCGGCCCGGGTGCGAAGCCGGCCGGCGGCGCACCGCCGGCCACCAGGGCCGCGACCAGTTCCGCCTGCCGCGAGGCCAGCGATCCGACCGCCCGGGCGGCCGGATCGTCGGGTACGCCGGCCGGTGTCACGTCACCGCCGGGAAGCCGCAGGCGGTGGCCACGGCGTCGAGTTCGGTGCGTAGCTCGGCCGCCGGTGGGTAGTGCCCGTCGCGTTCGAGCAGGGCCGCTGGCGGACGGTGTCGGGCGCACAGCTCGCCGAGCAGTTCCAGCACCTCCCGCCCGATCGGGTCGGTGTGCGTGTCGTGGTACAAGCCGCCGCGCTCGGCGCCGCCCGCGACGTGCAGGTACGCCACCCGTTCCAGCGGCAGCCGGTCCAGTAGTGCCAGCGGGTCGGTGCCCCGGTTGCGGGCGTTGGCGTACACGTTGGCGATGTCGAGCAGCAGCAGCGCCGAGGTGCGGTCCAGGATCTCGGTGAGGAACGCCGCCTCGTCGAGTTCGTCGTCCGGCCAGTCGAACAGGGCGGCGATCGGCTCCAGCGCGATCGGCACCGGCAGTTCCGCCTGGGCGCGGACGATGTTGGCGCAGATCGCGTCGACCGCCTCGTGGGTGCGGGGCAGCGGCAGCAGGTGGCCCGCCTCCAGCCCGCCGGCCCGGACGAAGGCGATGTGCTCGCTGACCAGGGGAGCCGCCAGCTGCTGCGCGACGGCCGCCAGGTGGTCCACCCGGGCCGGGTCGACCGGTTCCGCGCCGCCGAGGGAGAGCCGCACGCCGTGCGGTACGACCGTGACGCCCCGGTCGCGCAGTTCGACAAGGGCGTCCGGTGGCGGTCCGGCGGCCGGTACCGATTCGGCGACCACCTCGACGAAGCGCAGGCCGGGCAGTTCGGCGACGAACCCCGAGATCTCCGGCCGCCAGCCGATGCCGACGCCGTGCGGAAGGTTCATCCGCCGCACCCGCCGCCACCGCAGCCCCCACCGCCGCCACCGCAGCTGCTGCTGCCGCACCCGGCGCCCGCGGTGCTGCCGCCGCCGCACCCTCCGGTGGACGTCGCGCCACCGGCCACCGCCTGGCGCTGGATCTCGGCCTGCTGGGCGAACGTCGGATCGAGGGCCCAGAGCGACGCGGTGCCGTAGAGAGCCACCGCCATGGCCGCCCCCGCTGCTCCGTAGGTGGCGTACGCCGGGTTCGAGGCGGGCGCGAGGTGTCGGTTGCGCTGGCGCAGGGTGCGTAGCGCGGTCTCGGCCGCTCGGGTCCGGCGGGGCACCCGGACGAGCAGCACGGTGGTCAGCGCGCCGAGCGCGAGGACGGTGAGCACCAGGTACCAGACCGGACGATGATTGGCGAGCCCGGCGACGATCCGGGCGACACCGAGCGCCAGCAGCGCGACCAGCAGCAACGGACCGTGGCGCAGGGCCGCCCGCCGGTCCGGGCCGATCGCCAGACCGCGTTGGTCGAGCCCGTCGCGCAGCTCGGTGAGGGCCCGCTCGACCCACTCGGTGCGCCGCAGGTCCCGGGCCAGGGTGCGCTGCGTCGCGGCGTGGTGGATGGCCCGGTCGAGTTGGGTGGCGGCGGGTGGCAGCGGACCGTCGGCGGTCAGTCGGTGGTCCGGGTGGACGCCGATCGCGCCCTGGCTGCGCAGCGTGCCCAGCGAGGTCCAGACGGCGAGGTCGTCGCCCCCGTTGAGGTAGGCGACCTGCTGTGGGCTCAGCTGGTTGGCCGGCGGAGCGGCATGCCCGGCCAGCAGCCCCCGGCGGCGGATCAGCACGGCGGCGACGGCGATCACCGTGGCCAGCAGGTAGAGCGTGATGAAGGTGGGACCGGGAACTCCCCAGGTGTCGAACTCGGACGCGAAACCCGTCATGGCCTGCTCCTGTCACGCGAGGGAACGCGGCTTCATTGTGGAGCGGCGACGCCAGCCTCCGGCTGCCCGGACGGTCGAGTTATCTTCTCGTTACCTGCCGAGGTCAGCGTCGGCGTACCGCTTCCTCGACCAGGTCGAGAACCGCGCCCAGGTCACCGGCGGGTCGGCCCATGGCCAGGTGGAGCACCAGGCCGTCGTAGGCGAGTTCGAGGAATCGGGCCAGCACGTCGATCGGGATGTCCTCGCGGAGCACGCCGGCCTCACGTTGACGGGCCAGCCGGTCCCGGGTGGCCTCGGCGATGGCGGCCGACCGCTGCGCCCACCGGGTGGCGAAGGTGGGGTCGGTACGCAGCCGTCGCGACACCTCCAGTTGGCTGCCCAACCATCCGGTGGTGTCCGGGGAGACCGCCCGGGCGAGCAGGTCACGCATCACCTGGACCAGTCCGTTGCGGGCCACGGTCTCCACCATCGTGGCGGCGTCGTCCTCGGCGACGGCCAGGAAGAGCGAGTCCTTGTCCCGGAAGTGGTGGAAGATGGCGCCGCGGGAGAGGCCGGTGGCCTCCTCCAGCCGACGTACGGTCGCGCCCTCGTAGCCGTGCCGGGCGAAGCAGGCTCGCGCGGCGGCGAGGATCTCCTGTCGGCGGGCGTCGAGCTGGTCCTGGCTTACTCTGGGCACGTGTCGATCGTGTCAGCTCCCCCCGGCTGGCGCAAACCGTACGTACGGCTTGGTTCCCTGGTGGGCCGCGGACGGCGACCGTTCCCCACCGACACCACCGCGTAACCTTCCGCCCTGTCGGCGAGGCACCCGATTCCCGTAAGGTGCCCGAGTGCCGCTGCTCCTGCTGGACCTGGACAACACCCTGCTCGATCGGGCCGGGCCGTTCCGCACCTGGGCGCAGCGCTTCCTCGACGGCATCGGAGCGCCAGCGCACGACATCGAGTGGCTGCTGTCCATCGACGCCGACGGGTTGACGGACCGCTGGGACGTGGCGGACGCGATCCGGGACCGCTACCGGTTGCGGATCCCCTCCATCGACCTGGTGGAGGAACTGCACGACGGGGTCGTCGAGTTCACCCGGCTGGATCCGCTGGTGGCGTGTGCCCTGCGGATCGCCGACGACGCCGGCTGGATGCCGGTCGTGGTGACCAACGGCGCGGTTCGGCAGCAGGACACCAAGATCCGCCGCACCGGGTTGGACCGGTACATCGCCGACTGGGTGATCTCCGAGGAGGCCGGGGTCAGCAAGCCCAACCCCCGCATCTTCGCGCTGGCCGCGCAGCGGGCCAGAATGCCGCTGCGCGGCGCCTGGGTGGTCGGGGACGGTCCGGAGGCGGACATCGGCGGAGCCACCGCCGTCGGCCTGCCCAGCATCTGGCTGCACCGGGGACGTCCCTGGACCGACGCCCGCTTCGCGCCCACCGCGACGGTGGACACCGTGATCGCCGCCATCGCCGAGATCATGGGTGCCTGACTAATTCGGTTGACCAGGCGGGTACCGCCGACGAGCATGGTCCGCGCATCGTGCGACCCGGGCGGGCGCCCGGACGAGGGAAGGAGGTCGGTCATGGCCGTCTTCGCAGGTCACTTCCTGCCTCCTGACAACTCGACCAAGGGATCACCCGCACCATGCGCGATCACGACTTCCCGGCGCCCGAGCGCCGGACCCGCGGCCGCCGCCGCTTCGACGACGACGAACCGCACTTCCTGAAGCGCGGCCGACCGACCGGCCCCGCTCCGACCGACCCCGACGAGCCTGACCCGGAGACCGACGAGACCTGGTCCTCCTGGGACGACGCGGTGCACGGCCCGCAACCGCACCCGCACTGGCTGGTCACCGAGCTGGCCGCGAAGGACACCGAACTAGGTGTGCTCAAGACCGGCAAGGAGGCCGACGTCCACCTGGTGCGCCGGGGCCTTCCCGGCACCGACCGCTTCTGCCTGCTGGCGGCGAAACGCTACCGGGATCCTCGGCACCGGCTGTTCCACCGGGACGCCGGGTACCTCGAAGGGCGCCGGGTGCGCCGCTCGCGTGAGATGCGGGCGATGACCGGTCGGACCGCCTTCGGCCGGCAGATGATCGCCGGGCAGTGGGCGGCGGCGGAGTTCGCCGCCCTCAGCCGGCTCTGGGAGATCGGTGAGCGCTACGGCACCGTCACCGTGCCGTACCCGGTACAGCTGCGCGGCACCGAGCTGATGCTGGAGTTCCTCGGCGACTCCGACGAGGGGACGGCCGCACCCCGGCTGGCCGAGCTGCGTCCGTCGCCGGCCGAACTGCGTAGCCTGTGGGGGCAGTTGGTCGACGCGCTTGTCGTCCTGGCCCGGGCCGGCTACGCGCACGGTGACCTGTCGCCGTACAACCTGCTGGTGCACGCGGGACGGTTGACGCTGATCGACCTGCCGCAGGTGGTCGACGTCGTGGTGAACCCGCAGGGGCGGGAGTTCCTCGCCCGCGACGTCCGCATCGTCGCCACCTGGTTCGCCGCCCGGGGCCTGCCGGCGGATCTCGTGGACCCGACGGTGCTGACCGAGGTGCTGTGCCGCGAGGCCGGTCTGGCCTGACTCCGGCGGGCTCCGGGTGGTCACCGCCGCCCGGAGCCCGTCGCGGCTACCTGGGCCCGACCGAGCTGGACCGCGCGGTCACCGCCGACCGGGCGGTCGGCCGGACGGCGAGGTGCGGGTGCGCGCAGCTCACTGCAGATACCGTTCGACCTCGGACACGGGGCGGGCGCCCTGGGCCTCGGGATCGCCGTGGGCCTGCCGAGCGGCGCGGCGGCGGCGCAGCAGGTCCCAGCACTGGTCGAGGGATTCCTCCAGCTCGCGCAGCCGGGTGCGGGCCTCGTCGTCGGTGCCCGTCTCGTGTTCCTGCGCCTGTGCGCGCAGCCGGTGCTCCTCGTCGACCAGATCCGAGATCCGGCTCAGGATGGTCTTGTCGTCCATGTCCCTGAGCCTGGCACAGCGGGACCGGCCACGGCCCGCATTCCCGTCGGCGAATCCCACGGACGGGCCCACCGGTGCCGGCGAGCGACCGGCGCGACGGGCCGTGGCCAGTTGTCTCGGCCCGCGCGGTCCGCGTCGGATCGGACGGACATGACGTAGATCACCCGGTCCCCGACGGGCGGACCGAGTGGCCTCGGCGCCCGCGCGACGCAGCTCATCATACGGGCGGCGGCGCCGGTTGCCCGGCGCGCTCCGGTGAACGTTCCGGGACACCGCACCAGGTCGACCACGGCATGATCACGAGCGCTTGAGTTGATCCGGTGACGTTGTTAGGTTGCGCCGGGGTCGGTGTGCTGTGTGCCTCACTCCTGACTGACCGGTCAACTAGCTCAGGGCCAGGGACGGTGTAATGGGTTCCCGCAGTAGGAGTCTGCGTACCAAGGTGGTGGCCCTGCTGGCCGCGCTTGTGGCGCTGTGGGGCTTCACTGCCTGGGTCACCGTCCGCGATGGAGTCGACCTGCTCGGTATGCGGGCGCTCGACGTGCGGGTCTTCGACCCCACCGAGCCGCTGCTGCTGCAGTTGCAACTGGAACGGCGTACCTCGCTGGTCTACCTCGGACGGCCGAACGAGATGACGTTGGACGAGCTGACCCGGTTGCGCGCGCGCACCGACCAGTTGGCCGCCGAGTACGTCGAGTCGAGCGACAACTGGCAGGTCGGCCTGCTCGGCAGCGACGCGCTGCACGATCGCGTCGCCGAGTCGAAGCGGCAACTCGCCGCGTTACCCGACACGCGTACCGCCGTCGACGGGCGCAACATCGGCCGCGGCGTCACCGGGGCGGCGTTCACCGAGCTGATCGGGTCGTTCTACGAGGTGTACGGCGAACTCGGCAATGTCGACGACGACCGGATCGCCGACGACACCACCCAACTGATCCGGCTCAACCAGGCCCGGGAACTGCTGTCCCAGGAGGACGCCCTGCTGGCCGGCGTGCTCGCCGCCGGCCGGATCACCCCGGGCGAGCGGGCCGAGTTCACCCGGATCGTCGGTGCCCGCCAGTTCCTCGCCGACCAGGCGGTCGCCCGGTTGCCCGACGCCGACCAGCGACGCTACGAACAGTTGGTCACCGGGACGAGCTTCCGGCGGCTGGCCGATCTGGAAACCCGGATCATGAACGGCACCGGCACCTCCCGACCACCGTTCTCGACCTCGGACTGGTCGAATGTCACGGCTGCGGCCCTGATCGAGATCGGTGACGTGGTGCTGGCCGGCGGGGACGACGTGGTCAGGAACGCCACCCCGGTCGCGATCGGCGTCATCGTCCGGCTGGTTCTCGCCGCGGGTCTCGGCCTGCTCGTGGTCATCACCGCCGTGGTCGTCTCGATCACCACGGCACGGGATCGGACGCGGCGGTGGCACCGACTGCGCGACGCGGCGCTCCAGTTCGCCGACGAACGGTTGCCGCGCGTCGCCGAGCGGCTCGGCCGCGGTGAGCAGGTGGACATCGCCGACGAGGCACCGCCGCTGCGCCTCGGCGACGACGAGATCGGCCAGGTCGGTCAGGCCTTGGACGTGGTGCGGCAGACCGCCGTCCGCACCGCCGTCGAGCAGGCCGAACTGCGCCGGGCCGCAGGCGAGGTGTTCCTGGGCCTGGCCCGGCGTACCCAGGCCCTGGTGCACCACCAGCTCACCCTGCTCGACGCGATGGAGCGGCGCGAGCACGACGCCGAGGAACTGGAAGACCTGTTCCGCGTCGACCATCTGGCCACCCGGGTGCGGCGCCACACGGAGAACCTGATCACCCTCGGCGGCGCCACCCCCGGCCGGGCCTGGCGCCGCGGCGTCCCGATGGTGGACGTGGTCCGGGGCGCGGTCGGTGAGGTCGAGGACTACCCCCGGGTCACGGTGCGCGAGATCGCCGACGTCTCGCTGGCCGGGCCGGCCGTCGGTGCGGTCATCCACCTGCTCGCCGAGCTGATCGAGAACGCAGTCACCTTCTCGCCGCCGCACACCAGCGTCGAGGTCCGTGGTCAACCGGTCGCCAACGGCTTCGCCGTCGAGATCGAGGACCGCGGTCCGGGCATGACCGAGGCGGACCGCGCCGCCGCCAACCACCGGATCGGAGACGGTGGTGAGCTGACCCGCGGCGACGCGTCCCGGCTGGGTCTCCACGTGGTGAGCCGGTTGGCCACCCGGCACGGCGTGCGGGTCCGGCTCAGGGAGTCGGCGTACGGCGGGACGACCGCCGTGGTGTTGATCCCGAGCGACCTGATCATCGGGGACGAGAGCGAGCCGAGCGTGCCGGGGAATGCCTCGGCGACCGATGCCGACGGAGCCGAACTGTCGACCGGATCCCGGGGCCGTCCGGCGCACTCCACGGCGGGCCGTCCGGAGCACTCCGCGGCGTTGGACGAACCGACCGTCCCGACCGGACTGCCGGTCACCACCGCGTCCGTCGACGGCTCGCCCTGGCAGCCGCGCCGGTCGGCGAATCCCGGGCCGGGTGCCGGTGCCGGCCCCGCCGGTCAGCCGGCCGAGCCGGGCCACCTCACGGTCAGCGGGATCGGGCTGACCCGCACCGAGTCGGGCCTGCCGGTCCGGGTACGGCAGGCGAGCCTGGCACCGGCGTTGCGGGCCGAGTCCGAGGCGGTGGCGGAGGGCGACGACATGATCCGGGAGCCGGAGCAGGTTCGGCGCATGATGAGTTCGTACCAGACCGGCACCCGGCGGGGACGCTCCGACGCCGCCCGGCTGCTCGGTGCTGGCGGTCGGCCCGGACCCGACGATGAGTCCGACGACGCCGATCAACAGGAGACCTGACCGAGGTGCGCTGCCCGGTGAGCCCGGGGAGAACGGTCAGGCCCAAGTGAGCCGGTGATGAGCCGGAGGAGAAGAGGGACGACGAAGTGGGGCAGAAGACGGCTTCGAGTGCCGACCTGACGTGGTTGCTGGACGATCTGGTTGGCCGGGTCAAACAGGCCGAGCACGCGGTCGCGTTGTCCGCCGACGGTCTGCTGATGGCCTCCTCGCAGGGGCTCGGCCGCGACGACGGCGAGCATCTGGCGGCGATGGCGGCCGGCATCCAGAGCCTGGCCCGTGGCGCCGGCAAGCGGTTCGGTGGCGGACAGGTGCAGCAGACGATCATCGAGATGCAGTCGTCGTTCCTGTTCGTCACAGCCGCCGGCCGCAACGCCTGCCTGGCGGTGCTCGCCAGTGCGGACGCCGACGTCGGTCTGATCGCGTACGAGATGGCCATGCTGGTCACGCGGGTCGGCAAGTACGTCGCGTCGCCGCCCCGCGCAGCCGAGCAGACCGGCGGGGAGCAGTAACCCGGATGACCGTGCAGGGAGATTCGGCGGACGCGGCCACGCTGCCCACCGCGATCAAGATCCTGATCGCCGGCGGGTTCGGGGCGGGTAAGACCACCCTGGTCGGTGCGGTGAGTGAGACGCGTCCGCTGCGGACCGAGGAGGTGCTGACCGAATCCGGTGTGGGCATCGACGACCTGGAAGGCGTCGAGACGAAGCGGACCACCACCGTCGCGATGGACTTCGGCCGGATCACCATCAGCGACGACCTGGTGCTGTACCTGTTCGGCACCCCGGGTCAGGACCGGTTCTGGTTCGTCTGGGACGAGTTGGCCCTCGGGGCGATCGGCGCGGTGGTGCTGGCCGACACTCGTCGGCTGGCCGACTGCTTCCCCTCCATCGACTACTTCGAGGGTCGGGGAACACCGTTCCTCGTCGCGGTCAACTGCTTCGAGGGGGCCCGCCGGTATCGGCTGGACGAGGTGCAGGCGGCGCTGAACCTCGACCCCGAGGTGCCGGTGCTGCTCTGCGACGCCCGGCAGCGGGAGTCGGTCAAGGAGGTGCTCATCATGCTCGTGGAGCACGCCATGAAGATCCGGGCGACCCGTCGCGCCGACTGACGGAACCCGCAGCACCGAGGGCTCCCACCCCGTCGGGGTGGGAGCCCTCATGGCATCGCGGTCAGCTGGCGATCATCCGGCGCAGCACGTACTGCAGGATGCCGCCGTGCCGGTAGTAGTCCGCCTCACCCGGGGTGTCGATCCGCACCACCGCGTCGAACTCCACCCCAGCGTCGGTGGTGACCTTCACCGTGCGCGGGGTGTCGCCGTCGTTGAGGGCGGTGACCCCGGAGATGGAGAACGTCTCGGTGCCGGTCAGCCCCAGCGACTCGGCGTTCTCCCCGGCGGGGAACTGCAACGGCAGCACGCCCATGCCGATCAGGTTGGAGCGGTGGATCCGCTCGTAGGACTCGGCGATGACGGCCTGCACCCCGAGCAGCATGGTGCCCTTGGCCGCCCAGTCCCGCGACGAGCCGGATCCGTACTCCTTGCCGGCCAGGATGACCAGCGGCACGCCCGCCTCCTGGTACGCCATGGAGGCGTCGTAGATCGACGTCTGCTCGCCGCTCAGGTGGTTGACGGTGAAGCCGCCCTCCACCCCGGGGACCAGCTGGTTACGCAGCCGGATGTTGGCGAAGGTGCCCCGGATCATCACCTCGTGGTTGCCCCGGCGGGAACCGTAGGAGTTGAACTCGTGGCGGGGCACGCCGTGCTCGGCGAGGTACTGCCCGGCGGGGGAGTCGGCCTTGATGGAACCGGCCGGCGAGATGTGGTCGGTGGTCACCGAGTCGCCGAGCTTGGCCAGCACCCGGGCACCGGCGATGTCGGTCACCGGCTCCGGCTGTGGCCGCATGCCCTCGAAGTACGGAGGCTTGCGGACGTAGGTGGAGTCGCCGTCCCAGGCGAACGTGTCCCCGGTCGGGGTCGGCAGCGACTGCCAGCGCTCGTCACCGGCGAAGACGTCGGCGTACGCGGAGCTGAAGCCGGTGGCGCCGATCGCGGAGGCGATCACGTCCTGGATCTCGGCGGTGCTCGGCCAGATGTCGCGCAGGAAGACCGGGTTGCCCTCGCTGTCCTCACCGAGCGGCTCGTTGGCCAGGTCGATGTCCATCGTCCCGGCCAGGGCGTACGCCACCACCAGCGGCGGGGACGCCAGGTAGTTCATCTTCACGTCCGGGTTGATCCGGCCTTCGAAGTTGCGGTTGCCGGAGAGCACCGAGACGACCGCGAGGTCGGCCTCGTTCACCGCGGCGGAGATCTCCTCCGGCAGCGGGCCGGAGTTGCCGATGCAGGTGGTGCAGCCGTAGCCGACCAGGTGGAAGCCGAGCTTCTCCAGGTACGGCGTCAGACCGGCCCGCTCGTAGTAGTCCATCACGACCTTGGAGCCGGGCGCGAGGGTGGTCTTCACCCACGGCTTGCGGTTCAGGCCCTTGTCGACGGCGTTGCGGGCGAGCAGCGCCGCACCGATCATCACCTGCGGGTTGGAGGTGTTGGTGCAGGAGGTGATCGCGGCGATCACCACGGCGCCGTGGTCCAGCTCGAACTCGGTGCCGTCGGCGCCGGTGACCCGGATCGGGTTGCTGGCCCGGCCGCCCGAACCCACGGCGGCGTTCACCAGGTCGCGGGGCGCGTCGGCCGGGTCGTCGATGCCGTTGGCCGGGGAGTCGCTGGCCGGGAAGGACTCGGCGCTGGCCTCGTCGGCGTGGCCGGTCACGCCGTACGGCTGCTCCTGCTGCGGGACGCCCGGCTTGCGGCCCGGGTCGCCGCCGGTCTCGTCGGCGGACACGTAGTCGGTGAGCGCCGAGCGGAACAGGGTCTTGGCGTTGCCGAGCGGCACCCGGTCCTGCGGGCGCTTCGGTCCGGCGAGAGAGGGCTCGATGGTGCCCAGGTCGAGTTCCAGCTGCTCGGAGTAGACCGGCTCGTGGTCCGGGTCGTGCCAGAGGCCCTGCTCCTTGGCGTACGCCTCGACCAGGGCGACCTGCTGCGGGTCACGGCCGGTCAGCTCCAGGTAGCGGACGGTCTCGGCGTCGATCGGGAAGATCGCCACGGTGGAGCCGTACTCCGGGGACATGTTGCCGATGGTGGCCCGGTTGGCCAGCGGCACCGCGCCCACGCCGGGGCCGTAGAACTCGACGAACTTGCCGACCACGCCGTGCTTGCGCAGCATCTCGGTGATGGTCAGCACCAGGTCGGTGGCGGTGGTGCCGGCCGGCATCTCGCCGGAGAGCTTGAAACCGACGACCCGCGGGATCAGCATGCTGACCGGCTGGCCGAGCATGGCGGCCTCGGCCTCGATGCCGCCGACGCCCCAGCCCAGCACGCCCAGGCCGTTGACCATCGTGGTGTGCGAGTCGGTGCCGACGACAGTGTCCGGGTACGCCTGGCCGTTGCGCTCCATCACCGTGCGCGCCAGGTACTCGATGTTGACCTGGTGCACGATGCCGGTGCCCGGCGGGACCACCTTGAACTCGTTGAACGCGCTCTGGCCCCAGCGCAGGAACTGGTAGCGCTCCTTGTTGCGCGCGTACTCCAGCTCGACGTTGCGCTCGAAGGCGTCCTCGCGGCCGAACAGGTCGGCGATGACCGAGTGGTCGATGACCAGCTCGGCGGGGGCGAGCGGGTTCACCTTGGTCGGGTCACCACCCAGCTCGCGGACGGCCTCACGCATGGTGGCCAGGTCGACCACGCAGGGTACGCCGGTGAAGTCCTGCATCAGCACCCGGGCCGGGGTGAACTGGATCTCGACGTTCGGGTCCGCGGTCGGGTCCCACGCACCGAGCTGACGGATGTGCTCGGCGGTGATGTTCGCGCCGTCCTCGGTCCGCAGCAGGTTCTCCAGCAGGATCTTCAGGCTGTAGGGGAGCCGTTCCTGGCCCTCCACCTTACTGATCTTGAAAATCTCGTAGCTCGCGTCTCCGACGCGTAGCTGGGTCTTCGCACCGAAGGTGTCGAGGCTCGCCACGTCGTACTCCTTCACACCAGCGACCGTGAGTAGTCCTGAGCAGTCTTTCGCACCGGCCGGAGCGCCGCCGTGCTTAGGCAACACTTACCGCCGATTCCCGCCATCAACAAAACCGTACGTCCGTCTTGCTATTCGTGCAACCCGGTGTCACTGGGTGGACGGGACCCGGACGGTTGGCGACCGGAGGCGGCAACATCGGGGATGTTGCTGGCTGACCGTGGCGTGACACGGCAACATCCCCGATGTTGTCCTCT
>NZ_JBAGKI010000086.1:0-22860 GCF_036689795.1 Micromonospora palythoicola
CGACGGGGGGCCCGCGCGGTAGCGGTGGCGCGCTGCCCCCCCCCCCCCCCCCCTGGGGTCGCGCCGGCCCGGGGGGGCTCGGGCCCCCCCGCCCCCGCCCGGTCGTCGGTGCCCGTTTGCCGGATCGATGGCGGGGAAGTCCCGCGAGTGCGGCGGCGCTGACCGTTGCCGGCGGGAGGGGATGCCGACGATGACGAACCACCCGTCCGCCGCATCGCCCCTGAGTGCCGTGGACGTGCCAGCGCGCCTGACGATCGGGGTGGAGGAGGAGTTCCTGCTGCTGGACCCGGACACCGGGGAGAGCCTGCCGGTCGCCGACCGGGTACTGACGGCCCTGCTCGGAAGGGCTCGGCAGCAGAGCCGGCAGGAGTTCCGGCACAGCATGGTGGAGATGGTCACCCCGGTCTGTGCCGACCTGGCCGACCTCCGGGCCCACCTGATCACCCTGCGGCGTGCCGCGGCCGAAGCCGCGCGGTCCGCGGGAGCGCGGTTGGTCGCGGTGGGTGCCACTCCGGTGCACGAGCCGCACCGGACAGTTCCGGATGAACCCCGCTACCACGCCATGTCCCGCCGTTTCGGCCCGGTCGCGCACGATCCGGCCGTGTGCGGCTGCCACGTGCACGTCGGTCTGCCGGACCGGGAACTGGCGGTGCAGGTCTGCAACCATCTGCGTCCGTGGCTGCCGGTGGTGCAGGCGCTCACCGCCAACTCGCCGCTGCACGACGGCGCGGACACCGGCCACGCGAGTTGGCGTTCCATGCAGCTGGAGCGCTGGCCGAGCATCGGTCCCACCCCGTACTTCGCCTCGGTCGCCGACTACGACGCCACGGTGGCGGAACTGGTCGATGCGGGAGTCATGCTCGACGCGGCGATGGTCTACTGGTACGCCCGACCATCGGCCAGCTATCCCACCGTGGAGGTCCGGGTGGGCGACGTCTGCCCGGGGGTGGACGACACGGTGCTGGTCGCGGCCCTGGTGCGAGCGCTGGTCGCCACCATGGTCGACCAGCTACGAGCCGGCGTTCCGGCACCCCACCTGCGTAGCTGTCTGCTCGCGGCGGCCCACTGGCGAGCCGCGCACGACGGGTTGGACGGTCAACTCGTCGACCTGCGTGGTGGCGGTGCCCGTCCGGCGTGGGACCTCGTGGAGGAGTTGTTCAGCACGGTGACGCCCGCACTGGTCCGGCACGGCGACCTGGCCTACGTGCTGGAGCAGTTGGCCCGGCTGCGCCGCGACGGCACCGGCGCGGCCCGGCAGCGGCGGGTCATCGCGCGTACCGGTGGGAACGTGCGGGCGGTCCTCGACCACCTCGCGGCCGAGACCACCGCCGGCTGAACCGGCAGCCGGCACGCTCAGCGGATGTGGTGGGTCTGTAGCCAGAGTTCGAGCAGGCCCAGCTGCCACAGTTTGTTGCTGCCCGCAGCGGCCTGCGCCTGGTCGGGGTCGGTGAGCAGCGCCTCCACGTACGCCGGTCGGAACAGCCCACGCTCGCGCGCTGCCGGCGCCCGCAGCGCCGCCACCACGAGGTCGCGGACCGGGCCGTCGACATTGCGTAGCGCGGGCACCGGAAAGTAGCCCTTCGGCCGGTCGATCACCTCGGCGGGCAGCACCTCGCGGGCGACCTCCTTGAGCACGCCCTTGCCACCTTGGGCAACCTTGTGCTGCGGCGGGCAGGCTGCCGCGAGGGCGACCAGATCCTGGTCGAGGAACGGGGTGCGTACCTCCAGTCCCCACGCCATGCTCATGCTGTCCACCCGTTTGACCGGATCGTCGGGAAGCATCAGGTGGGTGTCCAGGCGCAGCACCGCGTCCAGGGCGGTCTCCGCGCCCGGGGCCTCCAGCTCCGCGAACACCAGGTCCCGGCTGGCGTCGACGTCGACGGCGTGTGCCGGACCGACCACGCGGATCAACTCGGCGTGGTCCCGGTCGAAGAAGGCGGCGATGAAGGTCCGCGCCGCCTCGGCACGAGGAACCCCGGTCAGCGGCTGGTGATAGCCGTACCCGGCGAACACCTCGTCGGCGCCCTGCCCCGACTGCGCCACCTTCACGTGTGCGGCGACCTGCTCGGAGAGCAGATGGAAGGCGACCACGTCGTGGCTGCCCATCGGCTCGGTCATCGCCTCCACCGTCCGGCGGACGGCCGGCACCAGGTCGTCGTTGGCGAGCTGGATGCGGACATGGTCGGTGCCGTACGCGCGGGCGACCAGATCGGAGTAGTGGAACTCGTCGCCGGCCTCGCCGTGCCGGCTGTCGAAGCCGATGCTGAAGGTGCGCAGGTGCTGCTGCCCGGCCTCGGCGAGCAGAGCCACGATGAGACTCGAGTCGAGACCGCCGGAGAGCAGCACGCCCACCGGCACGTCGGCGACGAGCCGTCGTCGTACGGCGGTGCGCAGCGCCTCACCGATCGCGGCCCGCCAGTCCCGGTCGTCCCAGCCGGCGTGGATGGGATCCCGGACGTAGTCGGGTTGCCAGTAACGGCGATCGCGGCTGCGTCCGTCGGCCTCGACGACCCGCACGGTCGCCGGGGGCAGCTTTCGGACACCGCGCAGGATGGTGCGGGGCGCGGGCACGATCGAGTGCCACGACAGGTAGTGGTGCAGCGCCACCGGATCCACGTCGGTGTTGACCTCGCCCGCCTTGAGCAGCGCCGGCAGCGTCGAGGCGAACCGCAGCCGGCCCGGCGTCTCGGCCAGGTAGAGGGGCTTGATGCCGAGTCGGTCCCGGGCCAGGACGAGCCGACGCCGGACGCGGTCGACCAGGCCAACGGCGAACATGCCGACCAGGTGGTCGACGAACTCCTCACCCCACTGGGCGTACGCCACCAGGATCACCTCGGTGTCGCTGGTGGAGTGGAAGGTGTGTCCGGCAGCGCGTAGCTCCGCACGCAGTTCCGGATAGTTGTAGACACAACCGTTGAAGACCAGGGCGAGACCGAGATCCTCGCGCACCATGGGCTGGCCGCCCGCGTCGGACAGGTCGATGACGGTCAGCCGCCGGTGCCCGAGGGTCACCCAGCCGTCGCTCCACAGGCCCTCGCCGTCCGGGCCCCGGGACCGCATCGCCTCGGTCATCCGGGTCACCACGGCGGCGTCGGGCGTGCTGCCGTCGAACCTCGCCTCACCGCTGATGCCGCACATCACGATCCGCTGTCATGCCTCTTCCTCACGTCTGTTCGGGCCCCCGGAAGGCGGCACCCGGCCGAACCTCCTACGACTGGTGGTCCTGGTTACCGGTCCAGCGACCGCCCGTGGTGGCGCCGTCGGTCCGGATCACGGTCCGGTTGCCGTCGAGGTCGTTCTCCACGACCCGGCAGTTGACGCAGTCGGCCCGGTCGGTGACCCAGATCCCGTGGGTCTGGGTGGCCGAGCCGCTGTCCCGGATCAGGTTGCCGCGGATCGTGACCGAGTCGGCGATGGCGTTGACGGTGATGCCGGCCCGGGTGACCGGCGCGGGCGGCAGCTCGTACGGCGTGCCGGGCGCCGGGGTGTCGGCGCTCCAACTGCTGGCGTCGTCGGGACGGATCGGGGCGAGGGTGAGGGTGGTGGCGTCGTTGGCGGCCACCACGGCGTACCGGTTGCCGACGCGGAGCACCTTGCCCCGGTGACCGTCGGCCGGCCAGTTCGCACCCTGGTCGCTGACGGTGTTGCGGGTGTAGCGGACGGAATCGCCGCCCCCCGAGGCGGCAGGGGCGCACTGGCGGCCGTTGTTGCGGATCCGGTTGTTGATGATGACGGCGTCGCGTAGTGGTCGGTCGAAGCGGATACCGTCGCGGCTGTTGCCCCAGATGTCGTTGCTCTCGATGACGATCTCCTCGGCGGCGGCCCGGCCGCCGTCACCGAGATCCTGGTGGTGATAGCCGTACCTGCCGTTCCCGGTGATCCGGTTGCCCCGCACCGTGTAGGGGCCGGCGGTGTTGCCGATGTTCACCCCGTCGCGCAGGTTGCCGTCGATGACACAGTCGGTGACCAGACCGCCCCTGCCGGGGACACCGGTGGTGCCCTTCGCCGAGACCTGGAAGCCGGCCTCCAGGTTGCCCACCATCAGGCAACCGGTGACGATGAGCCCGTCGGCACCCCAGTCGGAGATCCCGAACCGGTTGCGCTCCGCGTGGCAGCCGCTGATCCGGATGCCGCGCGGCTGAGGTCGGTCCGGGAACTGCATCTCCAGGAAGATCCCGTTCGTCGCGTTGCCGACCGCGACACAGTTGGTGATGGCCAGCCGCTCCATCGGGCCCCAGCCGCCGATGCCGATGCCGATTCCCGCCCCGCCCATCTCCATTCCGTTGTCCATCCGGCCGCATTCCAGCACCCGGACCGCTTCCACCAGAGTGTCCTGGAGGAAGTCGCAGCCGAAGCCGGTACCGGCCGTGTGGTGGATGAAGATGTTCCGGAACAGGGCGCCGCTGACGTACTGCAACCCCAGCCCCTTGTCCAGCGGGTTGTACTGCGCCGACGCCACGCCCTTGCCGTCGATCTCGAAGTCGGCGAACGTGCAGTAGGCCAGGGGGCGGTCCGGACTGGCACCGTGCAGTTGGGCGGTGTAGAAGGCGAACGGCACCGGCTTGGAACGGTTGCCCTCGTTGCTCAGGGCGAAGCGGGTGGCACCCGGTCCGGCACCCATCAGGGACACCCCACTGCGCCAGACCGTGCCGGCGTCCCGGATCGCGTACACCCCGGGTGGGCAGTAGATCACCCGTGCCCGCCCGTCGGCGGCGAACGCGTCGCCGAGCCGGTCGACGAGTGCGGCCAACGCCGGCTGGTCGTTGGTGGTGCCGTCACCGGTCAGCCCGTGTTCCCGGGCGTTGCAGAGCAACGGCGTCCCGGCCACGGGGTACGGCCGCACGCCGGACGGAGCGGCTGTCACCTGACCTGACACAGGACATCACCTTCCCCGTGACGGCAGGCCGACCGGAAGCCGGCCGCCGTCGGACCCTCGGGGCTGTGCGGCGGCGGGCCTGCCTCGACGGTACGTGGGTGACGTCCTCGGCGAGGACGGATCGCGGAAGAGGGCGAAGTTCACCGGCACCGCGGGTTGTCGGGCGACGGCCACGCAGGTGCGCGTGAGGGGTGGCGCTGATCCGCGCCACCCCTCACGTCGCTGCTGTCAGCGTGCGGTACAGGACAGGGTGGGTGTGCCGTTGGTGCCGTTCCAGGAGCCGTTGAAGCCGAAGGTGGCGCTGCTGTTGGCGCTCAACGAGCCGTTGTGGCCGACGTTCGAGGCGGTCACCGACGAGCCGCTCGAGGTGATCGACGCGTTCCAGGAGTTGGTGATGCTCTGGCCGTTGGGCCAGGTCCAGTTGACGGTCCAGCCGGAGATGGCGGCGTTGCCGGCGCGGACGGTGACCTCGCCACCGAAGCCACCGGGCCACTCGCTGGTCTTGCGGTAGGTGGCGGTGCAGGCGCCGTTACCGGCCGGTGGCGGGGTGGTGGGCGGCGGGTTCGTGGGCGGCGGGGTGGTGGGCGGCGGGTTCGTGGGCGGCGGAGTGGTGGGCGGCGGGTTGCCACCTCCACCGAAGGTCACGTCGCTGCAGATGTAGTACGGCTGGTCGAGGTGGGACGCCTGCCAGATCGTGTACACGACGTGCCGGCCGGTGCGGTTGCCCGCGTTGACCTGTGCCTCGTAGAGCCCGGTGGTGGGGTACGAGCCGGTGCGGAGCACCAGTTCCAGGCTGTTCCAGGTGAGGGGCTGCGTGGTCGGATCGAAGCCCTGCTTGGTGATGTAGATGAGCATGTAGTCGGCACCGTGCCGGGCACCGTCGGTGAGTGTCAGGGTGAAGTTGTTGGGCATCGGCTTGGCGGTCCAGGCACCGACCGTGTCGAGTGAGGCGTACAGCCCGCCCTGGGTACGGCCGCCGCTGCACAGCTGCCCGTCCGGGATGACGGCCTGGTGGTTGCCGCCGACGTTCTCGCGGAACAGGCCGTTCCAGTTCCACATCGTGTTCGGGTTGGCCTGGAAGGCCTGCCAGCACATCGGGTCGCTCTGGGCCATGGCCGGGTTGAGGTGGTCGTCACCCCAGCGCTCCCAGCATCCGTAGTTGCGGGACGGCGGGTTGGTGACCGACCCGTGCGCCGAGGCCGGGCCGGGCTGATTGACCACGACCATGGTGAACGCGGCGACGAGGACGGAGGCCGCGCCGAGTCCTAGTCGACGTGCTGTTCGTGCGAGTTTCATCGATGCTCCAGTTGATCCGTCGACGCCGGTGTCACCCACCGGGGTGCCCAAACCCCGGGAGGAATGCGTCGATCGACATGACGATCTCAAGGGGCAGGCGCGTGAACGCGCTGCCTGCGACGGCCTGGCGGCTCCCAACCGCGATAGTACCCATCATATCCACTTCCGTGAATCTGTTCCGGAAGGGGTCGATGGTCGGGCGCCGCACCGGCCCTAACCGGCGAGGGCGTCCTGGCAGGCCCGGGCGAGCCGGCGCTGGCGGGTCAGCCGTCGCCACAGACCGAGCGGCGGCGCGAGGGCGGTACGTGCCGGTGCCGCCGTCACGGCCAGGACGCCGTCGGCCAACTCGCCCCGGGTCGTCCACGGGGTCCACCGTTCGAGGTCGGGGGCGGAGAAGTCGTGCCCCAGCAGCACCGCCGGACCGTCGGCGGGTGGTCGACCGGCGAGGCTCCGTACCCGGACCGCCCCGCTCGCCTGGTCGTCGGCCCGCGTCACCGAGTCCACGTACAGCCGCCGGTCGGCGCGGGCGACCGCCAGCACCTCGCCGGCTCCTTCGGGCCGGGCACCGATCGTGATGACGGTGTCGACGTCCAGCGCCACGATCAGCCGGGGCAGGTACCACCAGTGCTCCCGACGCAGCAGCGGTGAGTCGATCAGGGCCCTTGCCGGCGGGTACTTGCGCAACTCCTGGTCGAGCAACCGATCCGTGAACAGCGCGCCGTCGCGATCCTCGGTCAGCCGGGGCCGACCGGCCACCGCGACCGGCCGCCAGCCACGCCCGGTGAGCCGGTCGTCGGAGACGACAAGTGCCGCGACCTGTGCGGCGGCCAACCGGCGGGCCAGGGTCACCTCGGCGTACGCAAAGGCGACGGCGGGCCGGTCGCCGAGCAGCAGCGGCGTGACCGGACGGGCCTGTGGTGAGCCGTCCGGGTCGATCCAGGCCAGCTCGCCGACCGTGGCGGCCTGGACCGCGCGGCGAACATGTGCACCCTCGTCCATGTGACCCGAGCCGTTCGGTTGACCTTGGAATGTGATCCCCGTTACATTACCGGCAGGTTTCGGGATCTGCACACGAGCGCCCGCCCCACGGGCCGCAAGGAGGCAGCCGTATGCCCGCCATCGTCGTCGTCATCGCGGTCATGGCGATGTTTGCCCTCGGCTACCGGTACTACTCGCGTTACCTCGCCGACCGGGTGTACGGGTTGGACCCGGCCTACGTCACCCCGGCGCACCGGTTCGCCGACGGAGTCGACTTCGTCCCCACGAACAGGCATGTGCTCTTCGGTCACCACTTCACCTCGATCGCCGGAGCCGCCCCGATCGTCGGCCCGGCGATCGCGGTCTTCTGGGGGTGGGGGCCGGCGCTGGCCTGGGTCGTGCTCGGCACCATCTTCGCGGCTGGCGTGCACGACTTCGGGGCGCTCGCGGTCTCGGTGCGGCACCGGGCCCGCAACATCGGCACCCTCGCCGCGGACGTGATCAGCAAACGGGCCCGTACGCTCTTCCTGCTGATCATCTTCTTCCTGCTCACCCTGGTGAACGCGGTCTTCGCGGTGGTGATCGGGAACCTGCTCGTGGCGTACCCGGGCGCGGTCATCCCGATCTTCGTGGAGATTCCCCTGGCCATCGCGATCGGCCAGTACATCTACCGCACCCGTAGCGCGGCGCTGGTGCCGTCGCTCATCGGCGTGGTCGCGCTCTACTTCCTGATCTGGGTGGGCAACCTCTACCCCATCGAGATCACCGGGCTGGCCGACGCGCTGGGCTTCGAGCGGACGCGCGACCTGTGGGTGGTCATCCTCTTCGTCTACGCGTTCATCGCCTCGCGGCTGCCCGTCTGGTTGCTCTTGCAGCCGCGCGACTACATCAACTCCCACCAGCTGTTCATCGCCATCGCGGTCATCTTCGCCGGGGTGCTGGTCGGCATGGACCGGATCGTGGCGCCGATGTTCAACGACGTGCCGGCCGGCTCACCGAGCATTTTCCCGTTCCTGTTCATCACCGTGGCCTGCGGCGCGATATCCGGGTTCCACTCGCTGGTGGCCTCCGGCACCACCTCCAAGCAGCTCGACAAGGAGACCGACGCCAGGTACGTGGGCTACGCCGGGGCGATCGGCGAGGGCAGCCTCGCCCTCGGGTCGATCATCGCGGTCACGGCCGGGGTCGCCGCCACCCGCGCCGAGTGGGAAGGGTTGTACGCCAGCTACGCCGACGCCTCCGGCGGCGCCACCCGCAACTTCGTCAACGGCATCGCCAGCTTCGCCACCAACCTCGGCATCGAGTTCCAGCTCGCGACCGTCTTCGCGGCGGTGGTGGTGATCTCGTTCGCGGCCACCACCATGGACACCGGCGTCCGGTTGCAGCGCTACATCGTGCAGGAGATCGCCGAGCTGGTCGGATGGCGGCGACTGTCCCGCCACCTGACCCTGGCCGGGCTGCTGGCGATCGCCGCACCACTGACCCTCGCCCTGCTGCCGGGCGGCGGGGACGCCGGCTACACCTTCGGGGTGCTGTGGCGACTCTTCGGCACCACCAACCAGCTCACCGCCGGGCTCGCCCTGGCCGTCATCGCGGTCTGGGTGCTGCGCCGTCGGCGCAACCCGGTCGCGGTCATCGTGCCGCTGGTCTTCCTGCTGGTGATGACGACCTGGGCGCTCATCGTGCAGTTGCGCGAGTTCGTGGCGGCCGACGAGTGGGTGCTGGCACCGCTGGACGCCATCATCTTCGTCCTCGCGCTCTGGCTGATCGTGGAGGCGGTGCTCGCCCTGCGTCGCGCCAGTGGTCAGCCCGTCGAGCCGGATTCCGGGCCGGGCCGGGACAGCGGCGGTGCGGGTGCCGCCGCTGCCGGGCCGGCCGACGAGTCGGGGCGAGCGGTCGGTGCCGAGTCGGCAGCCGGTGCCGGTGCCACCGACGATCGCCGCTGATGGCCCGGCACCGGGTGCTGCTGATCCGGCCGTGGGATGCGCCCGGGGCCGGCTCCGGCTGCTGCACCGGGGCGGCCGACAGCTGCTTCGAGGGCCGGCACGAGGATCCCGCGTCGGCGCGGCAACGGGCCGACCAGCGGCCGTTGGGCGAGGTCTACCGGACGGTACGTGCCGGTCTGCCAGCCGAGATCGCGGTGGAGATCGTCGACCCGCGGAACACGCTCTTCCTGTTGCCGGCGATCGTGCGCGACGGTCGCCGGCACCGACGGTCCTGGCGGGCCCTGCTGCGGGACCTGGTCCGCGGGACCGGCTACGCGGCGATCATCGTGGACGGCCGGGTGGTCAGCGAGTCCGGCCTACCCCCGGCGGAACATGCCCTGCACCTCATCCGCCGGGCACTCGTCCCGTCGGCCACCCTCAACCGCCGCAACAGCCGCCCGCCCGGTCGGTAGCCGGCTCGTCGGTGCCGACCAGGTCGAGCGGTACGGCGAGCAGACCGCCACTGATCCCGGTGGCCAGGCCCTTGCCGGTCGATTCGACGGCGGGGCCACAGCAGTCGTCACCGGTGACCGACTCCGCGGGGTCGCTGCGGCAGACGCCGGTTTCGGGCAGTTCGAGCCGTACGTCGCGGGCGGCCTGCCAGTCGCCGGCGATGGCGGCGACCACGGATCGGGCCTGTTCGTAGCCGGTGGCCATGAGGAAGGTGGGCGCACGGCCGTAGCTCTTCATGCCGACGGCGTAGTAGCCGGGCTCCGGGTGGGCGAGTTCGTCGACGCCGTGCGGCGGCACGGTGCCGCAGGAGTGCTCGTTGGGGTCGATGAGCGGAGCCAGGGCGCGGGTGGCCCCCATGATCGGATCGAGGTCCAGGCGCAGCTCGGCGGCGATCGTGTGGTCGGGCCGGAAGCCGGTGGCGGCGACGATCCGGTCCACCGTGACCTGCTCCCGGGCGTCGCCGCGTCGGACGGTCACCGCGACCCGACCGTCGGCGGGAGTGATCGCGTGGACGGAGAAGCCGGTCAGCAGGCGGATCCGGCCGGCGTCGACGTGCGACCGCAGCCGGGAGCCGAGCGCGCCGCGAGCGGGGAGCGCGTCGGCGTCGCCGCCGCCGTAGGTACGGGTCGGTGACGGTGCTCGGATGGCCCACGTCACCTCGGTGCCGGGTGCGGTCGCGGCGAGTTCGGCGAGCGAGAGCAGGGTGTTGGCGGCGGAGTGTCCGGCGCCGACGACAAGCGTGTGCCGACCGGCGAAGCGGGCCCGGTCGGTGCCGAGGATGTCCGGCAGGGCGTGCTCCAGGTGGGCGGCGGCCTCGGTCTCGCCCAGGGCGGGCAGGCCGGACGCGCCCAGCACGTTCGGGTTGCCCCAGGTGCCGGAGGCGTCGATCACGGCCCGCGCGAGGATCTCCCGGCCGTCGGTGAGGCGGAGCAGGAAGGGAGCGGACTCCCGTCCGGTGGTGCGCAGGCGGTCGTAGCCGAGTCGGCTGATCGCGGCCACCCGGGCGCCGTAGCGCAGATGTGGCTTGAGCCGCGGCAGGTTCGCGAGCGGCTGAAGGTAGTTCTCGACCAGGTCGGCGCCGGTGGGCAGGGCGTCCGGATCGGGTGCCACCCAGCCGGCCTCGTCCAGCAGGCGGCGGGCGGCCGAATCGATGTTGTACCGCCAGGGTGAGAAGACGCGGACGTGGGCCCATTGCCGCACCGCGGCGCCGGCGCCGTCGCCCGCCTCCAGAACGATGTACGGCAGCGCGCGCTCGTGCAGGTGGGCGGCGGCGGCGAGGCCGACCGGCCCGGCGCCGATGACGGCCACGGGCAGTTGGTCCAGATCGCTCATCAGCTGCTCCTCGTGTTCGATGGTTGTCGAAACAGACGGGCGGTTCGGCCCCATGTGTCACACGGGCGGCCGACCTGCTGTCTCGATGTTCTTCAAAACAGAGATTTGCATGCTGATTAGACACATGTCAACCTAGGGGTATGTCCAAGCAGGCGGTGCCACTTTCCCTCGATCTCACCGCCGCCCCGTGCTGCCCGCCGCTGGTGCAGCAGCGGGTGTCAGGTGAGACCGCCGTGGTGCTGGCATCCGCGTTCAAGGCCCTCGGCGATCCGGTACGGCTGCAACTGATGTCGATGATCGCCTCGGCGAAGGGCGGCGAGGTGTGTGTCTGCGACCTGACCCCGGCCTTCGACCTGACCGGCCCGACGATCTCGCATCACTTGCGGACCCTGCGAGAGGCGGGTCTGGTCGACTCCGAACGTCGGGGCACCTGGGTCTACTACCGGGCCCGGCCCCAGGTGCTGCGGCAGTTGGCCGCCCTGCTGGCAGTCGAACCGACGCCTCCGTCCGACCGGTGAGGCGGGTGGCCGGACCTCGATCGGCCGCCGCCGCCGGTCAGGAATCCCACCGTCGCGGTCGGCGTTTCCTCCGGCGTACGGCGTGAGGCCTGAGCCAAGGAGAAAACGGACATGAAGGTACGGACATCCCTCCGGTCACTGAAGCGGAAGCCGGGTTCGACTGTGGTACGCCGACGCGGCCGGGTGGTCGTGGTGAACCGGCTCAACCCGCAGTGGAAGAGCCGCCAGGGCTGAGCTGGTCACGAGACGATCGGCGCCGCTCCCGCTGGCCGACCCGCACCGCTGCCGGCGCCGTCTCGTCGGCGCGGGGCGGGGGCCGGTCGTCGTCGGGCGGCTGCGGCGGTGCGATCCAGGTGACCAGCACCACCGAAATGATCATCAAGAGGAACCACGACGTCAGCTTCGTCAGTGACACCGGATGCCAACCGTCCGCCTGGCTCGGGTAGAGCCAGGCGTTCGACCAGGTGGCGATGTTCTCGGCCAGCCAGATGAAGAAGGCGACGAGGACGAAGGCCAGCAGCAGCGGCATGCGCAGCCGGGCCCGGAATATCCGGAAGTGCATGACGCTGGGCCCGAACACCAGCGCGACGGCCGCGACGAGCAGCCACCGCACGTCCGGCAGGTAGTGGTTGGTGAAGAAGTTGACGTAGATCGCGGTCGCCACCAGGGCCGTCAACCAGCGCCTCGGATAGCGCGTGAAGCGCAGGTCGAACAGCCGGTTCACCCGGACCAGGTAGGAGCCGACCGCCGCGTACATGAAGCCGCTGAACAGGGGCACCCCACCGAGCCGGAGCACCCCCTCGGGCTCGTACGTCCACGAGCCGACGTGGGTCTTGAACAGCTCCATCACCGTGCCGACGAGATGGAACAGGACGATCACCCGCAGTTCGCGCAGGCTCTCCAGCCGCCCCGCGACCATGGCGACCTGGACGGCGACCGCGGCGACGGTGAGGGCGTCGTTGCGGGCGAACGCGGCGTCGTCGGGATACCAGAGGTGCGCGGCACAGATGATCGCCAGCATGGCGGCACCGAACACGCACGCCCAGGCCTGCTTGAGCCCGAAGACCACGAACTCGGTGAGCCATCCGGCCGGCCCGTGCCGCGGTAGCCGGGCCAGCGCCGTGCGGAACCGGGCATCGATCGCGCGTTCGGCCGTGGTCAGCGCGGCCCGGCCGTCGGGGGTGTGCTGCATCGCACCGAGGTTAGTGCGTGCGGAGCCGTGCCATCCGGCGCGGAGCGGCCCCCCGTGAGGGCTTCGCGCTGGGTGCTGACCTCGCTGTTCAGCGTCGCAGCGGGACCGTTCGATGGTACGACTGAGGCGCGATCACCGGCGACGCGCGGAGGGCGACGATGTCCAGTGGGCTGCCGGCTCGGCTGTTGCGGCGGCGCGAGATCTCCCGGCGGGCGTCGTTCCTGGAACTCTTCTTCGACCTGGCCTTCATCCTCGCGCTGAACCGGTTGTCCCGCGCTCTCGAGGAAGACCTCAGCCTGGGCTGGGCGTTCCGCACGGCGCTGCTGCTCGCCGCCATCTGGTGGGTCTGGTTCGTGACCGCCTGGTCGACCGACTGGTTCGAGCCGCGTACGCCACTGATCAGCGGGCTGCTGCTCTGGGTGATGTTCGGCGGGATGCTGATGGCCGCCGCGGCACCGACCGCGTACGCCGGACACGCGTTGGTGTTCGCCGGTGCCTACGTGGCGATCCACCTGGGTCGGGCGGCCCTGTTGCTGCCGGCCCTGCACGGGCACCCGCTGCAACTGCGGACCCTGCGGGTGGCGATCTGGTTCGCCGTCTCCGGGGTGCTGTGGCTGACGGGGGCGTTCGTCGGCCCGGCCCAGGTGGTCCTCTGGACGGCGGCGGTCCTCCTGGACTACTCGATGGCGCGACTGCGCTGGCCGACGCCGGGGCTCGGTCGCAGCAGTTGGGAAAACCTTCAGATCATCGGGGAGCATCTGTCCGAGCGGTACCAGCAGATCTTCATCATCGCCCTGGGTGAGCTGATCCTGACCGCTGGCATCACGTACAGCCAACGCGGGTTCGACCTGGGCCGCAGTGTGGCGTTCGCCCTGATGTTCATCAACGCGGTGAGTCTCGGCCGGCTCTACCTCGTGCCCGGCGGGATGCGGCTCGGCGCCGCGATCGAGGCCATGGGACCGCCCGGTAGCAGGCTCGGCCTGCTCGCCGGCTACCTGCATCTGGTGATGATCGCTGGCGTCCTGGCGACCGGGGTCGGCTCGCGGCTGATGATCATGGAACCGTTCTCCCATGATCTGGCCGCCGTGGTGACGATGGCGGCCGGGCCAGCGCTCTTCCTCACCGGCTGGATCCTGTTGGCGCTGGCCGTGCACAGTCGGCTCTCCTGGCAACGGCTGATCGGAATGGTGGCCATTCTCGTCGCCGCCGCAGCGGGCCACGAACAGTCGTTGCTGGTCAACTCCGTGATCATCACCGGTCTGCTGATCCTGATCGCGCACAGCGACACGCTTGTCGCCGGGGTACGTCGACGCCGACGGCCGTGACCGAAGGCACCTGGCAGCGCATCCGCGGAAGATGAAACCCTCCGGTTGTCCGGAAGCCGGCTTCGCCGTTCGTCATGTCGGTGGAACCAACCCTCCTGACGATTCGAAAGGCACTCACGTGAAGTACATGATGCTGGTCTGCACCGATCCCGAGCCGGATCCGGAGCCGAGCAACCACCCCGACGTCGAGGTGTGGGTGGCCGAGAACGACGCGGCCGGTCGACGCCTGCAGGGCGCCCAGCTGGCTCCGGCCTCGGCCGCCACCACGGTCCGGGTCCGCAATGGCCAACTGCTGGTCTCCGACGGGCCGTTCGCCGAGGTCAAGGAGATGATCGTCGGCTTCGACCTGCTGGAGTGCGCCGATCTGGACGAGGCGATCGAAGTGGCCCGGGCGCATCCGATGGCCTGGGCCGGGCGGATCGAACTCCGTCCGTTCGCCGACTTCGAGCAGTGACGGACCCGGCCGCCGAGAACGCGGTGCCGCGGGCGTCGACCGCCGACGACGGCGCGGCGGCGCGGCGGCGCGGCGGGAACGGGGGCACGGCGGCCGATCGGGCCGCGGCGGCGCAAGCCGTCGCGGCCACCGCCGTCGAGGCGTACCCGCGGATCGTGGCGGCCCTGATCCGGATCACCGGAGACTGGACGCTGGCCGAGGACTGTACGCAGGAGGCCCTGGCCCGGGCGCTGGATCGTTGGCCGGTGGACGGAGTGCCGGCCAACCCGGCGGGCTGGCTGATGGCCGTTGCCCGGAACCGGCTGCTCGACGTGCTGCGGCGGGCCTCGGTCGAGCGGCGCAAGCTGCGCGAGGTGGCGGTGCTGGCGCTGACGGCCGCCACCGCGGAACCGGTACCGGACGAGGAGGTGGTGGACGACCGGCTGCGGCTCATCTTCACCTGCTGCCATCCGGCACTCGCGCCGCAGGCGCGGGTCGCGCTGACCCTCCGGACGATCTGCGCGGTACCGACCGCCGACATCGCCCGGGCCTTCCTGGTCAGCGAGTCCACCATGACGCGGCGGCTCACCCGGGCCAAGACGAGGATCGCCGAGGCGGGTATCCCGTACCGGGTGCCGCGTGGCCATGCCCTGACCGAACGGCTGCCCGGGGTGCTGGGCGTGCTCTACCTGCTGTTCACCCAGGGCTACGACGCGGACGGTGAGCCGGCCTTCGCCGAGGAGGCGATCCGGTTGGCCCGGTTGCTGGTCCGGCTCATGCCGGAACAGCAGGAGGCGACGGCGTTGCTGGCGCTGTTCCTGTTGCAGCACTCCCGCCGGACCGCCCGGCGGGACACCGACGGCAACCTGATTCCGCTCGATCGACAGGACCGGTCCCGGTGGGACCACGCGGCGATCGCCGAGGCCTCCCGCCTGCTCGCCGGGCTGACCGAGTCCGGCCCGTACGCGTGGCAGGCCCGGATCGCGGCGTGCCACGCCACCGCGCCCAGCGCCGGGACCACCGACTGGCGACGGATCGCCGACTGCTACGACCAGCTCGTCCAGGCGCAGCCGACGCCGGTGGTGGCGTTGAACCGAGCCGTCGCGCACGGGTACGCGTACGGACCGGAGGTCGGGCTGGCCCTGCTCGCCGAGGCGCGCGCCGGTGGCGGACTCGACGGCTATCCGTTGACGCTGGCGGTGGAGGCGGACCTCGTCGCCCGGCAGGGCGACCGGGAGCGGGCAGCGGCGCTGTTCCGCGCGGCGGCGGACCGGGTGCCCGGCGATGCCGAGCGGCGGGCGCTGCTCGATCGGGCACGGAGGGCTTCCGGACCCGGGTGGTGACCAGCGGGATCCGGGGCGACCGGCCGGACGGGGGGCTGCGCGGATGGCGGCGACGTTCGATACTGCGCACATGGTGCGGTGGACCTGGGGGTGCGTCGGCGTTCTGCTCGCGTTGAGCCTGGCAGCCTGTGACGATCCGCCGCCGGACGCCGCGCCGGTGTCGCCGGCACCGGCGGCGACGTCCGCGGGATGGACGGCACCGCCACTCCAGCTGCCCATCGTCGGGCCTGGCGACCCCTGCCCGGTCACCGAGCCCCGGCCCTGGTCCGACAGCGACCTGGCGCACCGGGTGCTCGGGCCCGGCCCGCTGTACCCGGTGGCCGACTACCTCGCCGGCGGTGCCCTGCAACTGCGCGACGAGGACCGGGAACCGGACGGCACGTATACGAAGAAGGTCCGGTGGATCGGCTCCGGCTACACCGGCCCGGTGCTGGTACGGGCAGCACGGATCGACGCGCCGGGCAGCGCGGGTGTCCGGTTCTCCTACACCGGTGAGTCCCGCGGCGATGGGTACCACGCCGTGCTCAGCCAGCCGGACAGCGACCTGCCGGCCACCACGACGGTCAGCGGACCGGGTTGCTACGCCTACCAGGTCGACGGGGCAACGTTCAGCGTGACTGTCGTCTTTCGCGCCGTCCCGGCTACCAGCGATCCCTCCTGATCGTCAGGTGTGCTGCGACAGGTCACGGGTGGGACGCCGGGTCCGCCGTGCGGCTCAGGTAGCGGACGCCGGTAGCGGCCTCGGAAACCTGCCAGAGCCGGTTGGCGAGGGCGAGGTCATCGCCGGGCGCGACGATCGGGCGGGCGTGCACCCGGCTGTCCCACTTGCGTAGTGATGGGCCGAGGAAGACACCGGTCTCGGCGGTGGCGCTGGTGGCGGCGTAGAGCAGCGGAATGGTGCCGCGCAGCGGAGTACGGGCGAGCAGCAGTCCACCGATTCGGGTGAAGGCCCAGGCCGCCGGGCCGTCGGCCTGGTTGTGCATGGGCGTTCGGGCCATCCCGGGATGGGCCAGGAAACTGCGTACCGGGCTGTCGGCTCGGCGCAGCCGGCGGTCCAGTTCGGCCCCGAAGAGGATGTTCGCCTGCTTGGAGCGGATGTACCGCTCGGCTGGGGCGGGGTCGCTGGCGAGGTCGTCCAGGTCCGGCCCATTCCGGAGCAGGCGGTAGAAGTTGGAGCTCACGGTGACCACCCGCGGATCGTGGTCGCTGCGGAACAGACCCAGCAGCAGGCCGGTGAGGGCGAAGTGGCCCAGGTGGTTGGTGGCGAAGACGCGCTCGTATCCCTGCGGGGAGCGCTCCTGGCCGGCGGCGGTGACTCCGGCGTTGTTGAGCAGCAGGTCGATCTCGCGACCCTCGTCGCGCAACTGTCCGGCGAAGACCCGGACCGAGTCGAGGTCGGCCAGGTCGAGCCGCCGCACCTCCAGGTCGCCGGTGATGCCGGCGCGGGCCTGCTCGCCCTTGGCCAGATCGCGGACCGCCATGATCACGGTCGCGCCGTGGGCGGCGAGGTGTTCGGCGGCGATCAGGCCGAGGCCGCTGCTCGCGCCGGTGACGACGGCGGTCCGGCCGGTCTGGTCGGGTATCTCGTCGAGTGTCCAGGCAACGGGCACGGCCCACCTCCGGTCGGTCAGCAGCGGATTGTTTATCCGCTCTCTCCTGGCGACCATAGCACGCGAGCGGATAGATAATCCGCTCCGTTCCGGATGGACTATCCTCGTACCGTGACGGGTGGGCCGACGACCAGCACCGAGTCGCTGCGGGCTGACTCGGCCCGGGTACGTGCCCGGATGCTGCGGGCCGCCCGCGAGCGGGTCGCCGCCGGTGACCTTGAGCTGCCGATGAATGCCGTGGCCAAGGCCGCCGGGGTTGGCGTCGGTACCGTCTACCGGCATTTCCCCAGCCGGCAGGCGCTGCTGGAGTCGCTGGCCGCCGAACGGTTCGTCCTGCTGGTGCAGGCGGCCGAGGAGGCCGTCACCTGTCCCGACGTCGCGGCCGGGCTGGCCCGCCTGCTGCGGGCCGCGCTGAAACACCAGCGCGACGACCCGGCGCTCGGCGTCGTGCTGGCCGCGCCCGACCACGCCTGTCCGGAGACGACGGAGCTGGTCGGAGGGCTCGCCGCGGCCGTCGACCGGCTGCTGGAGCGGGCCCGCGGCGCGGGGGTCATCCGGCCGGAGATCACCGCCGAGGACGTCCGGGCGCTGTTCTGCGGGTTGCAGCGCACGGTGCAGGTCGGGAATGACACCGAGCTGTACCTCGACATCCTGCTGCGCGGCATCCGGGCCTAGCGTCGTGGTCTGGCTCACCGCCTGACGGTCGCGGCCGTCGTCGGCATCGGTGACCGAAACACGGGCGTGGTTTCATGGGCCCATGGCGAACCCGGTCATCCTCTCCGTCGACGACGACCCGGCGGTATCGCGGGCGGTCGCACGGGACATCCGGCGCCGCTACGGCGACCGCTACCGGGTGGTCCGTGCCACCTCCGGGCCGGAGGCGTTGGAGGCGCTGCGCGAGGTCAAGCTGCGCGGCGACCAGGTGGCGTTGCTGCTGGCCGACTACCGGATGCCGGAGATGAACGGCATCGAGTTCCTGGAAGCCGCGATGGATCTGTTCCCGGCCGCGCGCCGGGTGTTGCTGACCGCGTACGCCGACACCGGTGCGGCGATCGACGCGATCAACCTGGTCGACCTCGACCATTACCTGCTCAAACCGTGGCATCCGCCGGAGGAGAAGCTCTACCCGGTGGTCGACTCGCTGCTGGAGGCGTGGGCGGCCAGCCCGGCCGCCGGGGAGAGCGAGATACGGGTGGTCGGGCACCGCTGGTCCGCCGAGTCGTTCACGGTGCGGGACTTCCTCGCCCGCAACCTGGTCCCGTACCGGTGGTTGCTGACCGACGACCCCGAGGGCGGCCGGCTGCTCGCGGCGGCCGGGGTCACCCCGGCCGACGTGCCGCTGGTGGTCACCACCGACGGCAAGGCGCTGGTGGCACCCTCGGAGGCGGAACTGGCCGGGCTGGTGGGCCTGGAGGTCACCCCCACGGCGGACTTCTACGACCTGGTGGTGGTCGGCGGTGGGCCGGCCGGCCTGGGCGCCGCCGTGTACGGGGCCTCGGAAGGACTGCGCACCGTCCTGGTGGAGCGGCTGGCCACCGGAGGACAGGCCGGGCAGAGCAGCCGGATCGAGAACTACCTCGGCTTTCCCGACGGGGTCTCCGGGGCGCAGCTCACCGAGCGGGCCCGCCGGCAGGCGTTGAAGTTCGGCGCGGAACTGCTCAGCACCCGGGAGGTGGTGGGCCTGGCGGAAGCCGGCTCGGCGCGGCTGCTGCGGTTCAGCGACGGTCAGACACTCGCCGCCCACTCGGTGGTGCTGGCGACCGGCGTGTCGTACCGGATGCTCGACGCGCCCGGCCTGGCCGACTTCACCGGCCGGGGCGTCTTCTACGGTTCGGCGGCCAGCGAGGCACCGAGCTGCGTGGGCGAGGACGTCTACATCGTGGGCGGCGCCAACTCGGCGGGGCAGGCGGCCGTCTACTTCTCCCGCTACGCGGAGCGGGTGCACCTGCTGATCCGGGGCGCGGACCTGAGCGCGTCCATGTCCCGGTACCTCATCGACCAACTGGGTCGCATCGACCAGGTGACCGTGCACCCGCACACCGAGGTGGCCGGCGCCGCCGGTGACGAACACCTGCAACGGCTGAACCTGCGGGACACCAGGACCGGCGAGCAGCGGGAGGTGGCGACGTCCTGGCTGTTCGTCTTCATCGGTGCCGAGCCCCGGACCGGATGGTTGGACGGCACGCTGGTCCGCGACGAACGGGGTTTCGTGGTCACCGGACCGGACCTGGTCGCCGGGGGACGTCGACCGGCGGGCTGGTCGCTGCCACGCGAGCCGTACCATCTCGAATCGAGCGTGCCCGGTGTGTTCGCCGCCGGTGACGTCCGCGCGGCCTCGGTGAAGCGGGTGGCCTCCGCCGTCGGTGAGGGCGCGATGGCCGTGTCGCTCGTGCACCGGTACCTGGAGGCACAGTGACCAGCGGGGACCGGGTCACCGGCCGGCAGCCGCAGCGGTTGACCATCGACGAGCTGCGGACGCTGTTCCTCTTCGAGTCGCTCGACGACACCCAGTTGAGCTGGTTGGCCGAGCAGGGCCGGGTCGAGCGGCGGGGCGAAGGTGACCTGGTCTACGCCGAGGGTGATCCGGCGGAGTGCTTCTTCGTCCTGCTCGACGGCACGGTGCGGCTCTGCCGCACGGTGCACGGTGACCAGGTGGAGATCAGCCGTACCGCGCAGCGCGGGGTGTACGGCGGTGCCACCCAGGCGTACCTGGGTGACGACCGGCAGTACCGCAACAGCATGTGGGCGCTCACCGACGCCGAGTTCTTCGTGCTGCCGGCGGAGCAGTTCGCCCACGCGGTGCGCACCTGGTTCCCGATGGCGATGCACCTGCTGGAGGGGATGTTCATCGGGATGCGGGACACCCAGACGCTGATCGGCGAGCGCGAGCGGCTGCTGGCTCTGGGTTCGCTGTCGGCCGGCCTGACCCACGAGCTGAACAATCCGGCGAGCGCGGCGGTGCGGGCCACCACAAGTCTGCGGGAGCGGATCGCCGGCATGCGGCACAAGCTTGCCATGATCGCCGACGGTCGGCTCGACGGTCGGCGGCTGCACGCCCTGGTGGGTCTCCAGGAGGAGGCGGTCGAGCGGGTGGCCAAGGCACCGACCCTCTCGCCGTTGGCGACCAGCGACGCCGAGGACGAGTTGACGGACTGGCTGGACGACCGCGGCCTGACCGCCGGTTGGGAGCTGGCGTCGACGCTCGTCGGCGGCGGGCTGGACGTCGACTGGTTGGAACGGGTCTGCGCGTCGGTCGGCGAGGAGGACCTGGAGGCGGCGGTGCGCTGGCTGGCCTACACGGTCGAGACCGAACTGCTCATGCGGGAGATCGCCGACGCCGCCACCCGGATCTCCACCCTGGTCGGTGCCGCCAAGCAGTACTCCCAGCTCGACCGGGCGCCGTACCAGGTGGTGGACGTGCACGAGCTGCTCGACGCCACACTTGTGATGTTCAAGGGCAAGATCGCCGCCGGGGTCCGGCTGGTCCGGGAGTACGACCGGGACCTGCCCTCGATCCCGGCGTACGCCGCCGAGCTGAACCAGGTGTGGAGCAACCTGATCGACAACGCGCTCGGCGCGATCGGTGGCGACGGGGTGCTGACCGTCCGGACTCTCCGGCAGGACGACTGGTTGATCGTCGAGATCGCCGACACCGGCCCGGGCATTCCCGACGAGATCCGCCCGCGGATCTTCGAGCCGTTCTTCACCACGAAGCCGGTCGGCGAGGGCACCGGCCTCGGTCTGGACATCTCCTACCGGATCGTGGTCAACAAGCACCACGGTGACATCCGGGTGACCAGCACGCCCGGCAGCACCGTGTTCCGGGTGCTGCTGCCGATCAGTCCGCCGGAACCGCCGGCCGGCTGACTCGCCGCCGGCCCGGTCGAGATCACCCGCCAGCGGTCAGGCGCTGCGGTCCAGCCGTAAGCCGGCCGCCTCGGCGTGGTCGAAGCGGTCGTTGACGAGCACCACGTCACGGCCGGCGTTGGCCAGCAGGGAGGCGGCGAGGGCGGCCCGGTAGCCGGACCCGCAGTGCACCCAGACGGTGCCCGCCGGGATCTCGGCCAGCCGGCGGGGCAGCTCGGGCAGCGGCACGTGCACGGCGTCCTCCACATGGCCGTCGCGCCACTCGTTGCCCAGCCGCACGTCGAGGACGACCTGTGGGGCGGGCAGCCCGGCCGGTGCGTTCCCGGCCTGCGCGGCGGCCAGCGCCGGGAAGTCCGCGAGGGGCAGCTCCCGCAGCTCGGCGGGCTCGTCGACCCACTGCCGGGGGGTGCCGGTCGCCTGGGCGGCGGGCCGGTCGATGCCGATCCGGACCAGCTCGCGCTGGGCGTCGGCGACCTGCTCGGGTGTCTCCGCCAGCAGCGTCACCGGGGTGCCCCAGTCGATCAGCCAGCCGAGCCAGGTCGACATCGGGCCGTCGAGGCCGAGGCTCACCGTGCCGGCCAGGTGCGAGACCGCGTACGCCTTGCGGTGGCGCAGGTCGACCACCCACTCCCCGGCGGCGATGCGCTCCCGCAGGCGTGCCGCGTCGGCTCGCGCCACCGGGGTGAGGTCCACGGGCGCCGGGCCGGCGGTGTTGGCCACCCCCATGTGTGCGTAGTACGCCGGGTAGGCGTCCAGGCCGGCCAGGGTCTCGGGGACGAACTCGGTCGCGGCCAGCCGGAACACCGGGTTCACCTGCTTCTCCCGGCCGATGGTCGAGTCCGGGGCGTCGGCCTGGCTGGCCGAGCAGAAGCTGCCGAAGCCGTGGGTGGGCCACACCTGCGCGCCGTCCGGCAGCAGGTCGGCGAGCCGCCGCGCCGAGGTGTGCTGACGCTCGGCCAACTCGTGCGCGTGCTCCGCGCCGAGCAGGTCGGTGCGGCCGGTGGTGCCGAACAGCAGCGATCCTCCGGTGAAGACGCCGGTCGCCGTCCAACCGCCCTCGATGGCCTCGTCGAGCACGTACGACAGGTGGTGGAAGGTGTGACCAGGGGTGGCCACGGCCCGCAGCCGTAGCGCCTCCGACACCTCGACGACGTCGCCGTCGCCGACGGGCACCCGGTCGAAACCAACCTCGTCCGCGGCGGCGACCAGGTACCGTGCCCCGGTCAGCCGGGCCAGGTCCAGCCCGCCGGAGACGTAGTCGTTGTGCAGGTGCGTCTCGACCACGTGGGTGATCCGCACGCCGGCCGCGCCGGCGAGGTACAGCACCCGGTCGATGTCCCGCTGCGGGTCCACCACGACCGCGACCCGGCCGTCGGTGGCCAGGTAGCTGCGGTCGCCGAGGGACGACGTCGTGATGACCGACACCTGCACCGTCATGCCAACTCCTCGGTTGCTCGTCTCCAGCGAGTGCTTACCCGGCGGGGGTGCGGAGATGCCGCCCCGATCGGGTAGCCGATCCGAATATACCCTGGGGGGTATACATCGGCCATTCGCACGGGCCGGCCGGAAACGAACCGGGCGCCGGTCCGCGGTCGAAGGAACTCCGACCGCTGACCGGCGTTGTCACCTACCGGTCACAGGCGCGCGCACTG
>NZ_JBAGKI010000087.1:0-22786 GCF_036689795.1 Micromonospora palythoicola
ACAACCCGGCCACGGGGGGGTGGGCCTGGTTGCCTAACACGGCATCTAATTTCTGGGTTTTCCCCTTGGGCACGGGCGCGGGGCGGGGTAAACCCCCCGGGCCGCGCAACGGTCATCCTGGCTCAGCTGAGCTTGATCTCCTGCTGGGCCGTGATCGCGCCATCCTTGATCTCGTAGGCCCAGATCACCACCCGGGACTTGTCCACGTCACCGGTCGGGTCGAACTTGAGGTACTTCGAGACGCCCTCCTTGTCGTAGGCGTCCACCCACTCCAGCAGGTCCTTACGCGTCGTCTTGCCCTCGGCCAGACCCTCGATCAGCACCTTCGCGGCGTCGAAGCCCTCGGCACCGTACGAACCCGGAGGCGAGCCGTACTCCTTCTCGTAGTCGGCGGAGAAGGTGCCACCGGCCTTGTCCGGCGGCAGGCACGGGCAGGTCACGATCGCACCGTTGGCGCCGGCACCGGCACCCGACGGGAAGGCCGGGTCGTACAGACCGTCGAAGCCGAGGAAGGTCGCCTCGATGCCGGCCTCCCGCATCTGCTTCAGCAGCGGGGCGGCCTCGTTGGTGTAACCGCCGTAGGCGACCGCGTCCGGCGCGGCGGCCTTGATCTTCGAGATGGTGGCGGCGAAGTTGACCTGCTTCTCCTGAACCTGGTCGGTCCCGCCGGCCAGGTCACCGAGAGCCTTGGTCAGCTCGTTGGCGATACCGGCACCGTAGGTGGTGCCGTCGTTGATCACGAAGACCTTCTTGGCCTTCGCCACGTCCCGGAAGTACACGGCCGCGGCGGCACCCTGGGTCGCGTCGTTACCGACCACCCGGTGGAACGCCTTGTTGTCGCCAGCGGTCAGCTCGATCGCCGTCGCCGACGGGCTCACCATGACCATTCCGGCGGCCTCGTAGACGTCCATCGTCGCCTTGGTCTCACCGGAGAACGCACCACCGATGACGCCCAGGAAGGACTCGTCACCGACCACCTGGTTCGCGACCGGCGTGGCCTGCGTGGGGTCACCCTGGGTGTCGAACTCCTGCAGGGTGACCTGGCAGTCCGCGTTCGCCTCGTTGTGCTGCTTCACGGCGAGCTTGGCGCCGTTGAGCGACGGGATCACCAGACCGGAGTTCGGGCCGCTGAAGGCACCGAAGATGGCGAGCTTGCCACCGCAGTTACCGTCGCCGCCAGCTTCGTTGCCCTCATCCGACGCCTGGCAGCCCGCCGCGGCAAACAGGGCTGCCGCCAGCCCGACGGCGCCCAGCGCCCGTACGTACTTACGCCTCACGGCTATTGACCTCCTCCAGATACAGGGGTCGGGCGCACCCAGGGCGGCGTCACCGGCCAGCTCGGCGGTCACCACCCAGGCGTGAATCCGCACACCTGCGTTACGGCTCGTGATGGCGGAGCGTACTGCGTCCGCAAACCGTCCCGGAAGACCCGCGAGCCACGCTTGCCAAACCGTTACGAACACAAGCGCCGATGCGACCGTCCCCGTAACAGCGCCGACCCACGCTCAGCCGGCCAACCCCGACAGCCCGAAGACCGCACCGGCCGCCCCGTCGTCCAGTACCAGCAGCAACCGGCCCGGCTCCCCGAACACCGCCACCGAGCTGACCGGCCCGGCCGGCACCTCCCTCGGCAGCGCCACCGACCGCCACGAGGCACCGCGGTCCGCCGAAGTCCACAGGGCATGACGTACGCCGTCGTTGACCGCCGTCACCACCTGCCCGTCGAAGATCGACAACCCCCGCACGGCGGGCACGCCGGACGACGCGGCCGCACCGAACCCACCCGCCCGCTCCCAGCCGTCCGGCCCGGCCCGCCAGCCGCCGAACGCACGACCGCGCAGGCCGACGGCCACCGGCTCGCCATCGACCCGCACCACCCGCTGCAGCTCGTCGTACTCGTCGGTGCCCGGCACGGGCACCCGCTGCCAGCTCCAGCCGTCCGACGAACGCCACGCCAGCGGATCCCGATCGATCCGGCCAGGGCCGATGATCCCGCCCACCGCCAACCAGCCGCCGTCCACCGGCGTCGCGTCGAACAACCAGGTGACCCCGTGCTCGTCGGTCGCCAGCCCCGGCGCACCCTCAAGGATCTCGAACTCCCCCGCCGCCTCGGAGAGCCAGACCGCCGCACCGCTGACCCGGTTTCCCACGATCATGAAACCCGACCCACCGGCGACCATCCGCGCCACGTTCACCGCCTGCGGGCCGCCGTAGAGTTCGAAACCGGCCCGAACCTCGGCCAGCGCACCATCCGCACGCCGCACCCAACTGCTCACCCGCGGATTCGCGTGCGCACCGCCGCTCTTCGCACCGACCGCCGCGACCCGGCCATCGGCGCAGGCGACCGAGTACAGGACGTTCTGCCGGCCGTAGTAGGAGTCCGCCACGATCCGCACCGACTCCCAGGACACCCCGTCCGCGCTGGTCCAGGCCGCCGGCCGGGTCGCGTCACCGGGACCACCGACCGCACCGACGAGGTACCACCGCCCACCGCAGGCGGTCACGTCGCGGAGCATCAACCGGCCGGGTGCGCCCGATGGAGCGGGCAACGTCAGCTCCCGCCAGTCGGGCCGCAGCGGTGGCGTCTCGTCAGGTCCGGGCGTACCGGACCGGCAGCTCGTCACCAGCAGCAGGCAGACAATGACGAGCGCAGCGGTACGCCGCACAGCGGGTGCGAAGGCGTGCGGCGGGGCGGTGCCGTCGACCCGTCCTCCGCGCATGCCCGATGGTATCGACGCCGCGGCCCGACGGGAGCCCCCTGACCACGGCCAAGATCAGGCCGTCCGCTCGAACCTACTGGGCCGGCTCGGCCACCTCACCGCCGGCGGTCTCGGCGAGGATCCGCTCGGAGACCTCCTTCATGGTCATCCGGTGGTCCATCGCGGTGCGCTGGATCCACTTGAACGCCTGCGGCTCGCTCATGTTGTAGGTGGTCATCAGCGCGCCCTTGGCCCGCTCGACGGTCTTGCGGACCTCCAGCCGGTCGGTCAGCCCGGCCACCTCGGCCTCGAGCGCGGCGATCTCGGAGTAGCGGGACAGGGCGATCTCCACCGCCGGCACCAGGTCGCTCTTCTGGAAGGGCTTGACCAGGTACGCCATCGCACCGGCCGCCCGCGCCCGCTCCACCAGGTCACGCTGGCTGAACGCGGTCAGGATGATCACCGGAGCGATCCGCGCGCCGGCGATCCGCTCGGCGGCCGCCAGCCCATCCATGATCGGCATCTTGATGTCGAGAATCACCAGGTCGGGCTTGAGCTCCTCGGCCAACCGGATGGCGGCCTCGCCGTCACCGGCCTCGCCGACCACCTCGTAGCCCTCCTCAACCAGCATCTCAGCCAGGTCCAGCCGGATCAGCGCCTCGTCCTCGGCGATCAGTACCCGCCTGCGCGCGGCATCCGTCTGCGTCTCGGCCACGAGCCACTCCCACCCAGTCTGCGCCTCGACACCCGCGGTACCGGGTGTCGCCGCTCCTAGCGTAGTGGGTAACCTATGGGGCGACGCGACAGGCGTTGAGCGAGAAGGTCCCCGTATTCCAACCGGTAGAGAAACGGAGCTCAAACCTCCGACAGTGTGGGTTCGAATCCCACCGGGGACACCACAGGTGTCGTACGGGCGTTCGATGATGACGCCATGCATCCACCCGAGGTGCGTGCCCGCGCACGAAGCTTGTACCTGGCTGGTGCCACCGTCGCAGAGGTTGCCCGGAGCGTGGGCCTGCCCTATGCCACCGTGCGTCACTGGTGCAGGGATCGGCCGATGCCGAAGATGCGGACCACCGCCTCTCGTTGCTTCCGGTGTCGCATAGAAGTCGACAACCCGACAGACGACGCCGCCTACGCCTATCTGCTCGGTCTCTACCTCGGTGACGGCCACCTGGTGACCTCCGCGCGAGTGCCGGTCCTCCGCATCTCATGCAGCAACGCCTGGCCCGGCCTGATCGATGCATGCGAGGCAGCCATGCGAGCGGTGCTCGCGAGCAAGGTCCAACGGGTCCAGCAGCAGGGTTGCGTCAGCGTGCAGAGCTATGGCACGCACTGGCCCTGCCTGCTGCCCCAACACGGGCCCGGCAAGAAGCACGAACGGCGGATTGTTCTCGCCGAATGGCAGGAGCGCGTCGTCCGGGCGGTTCCCGGTGACTTTCTCCAAGGCCTGTTCCACTCCGACGGCTGCCGGATCGCCAACCGGGTCACCGTGCGCGCAAAGACGTACGTCTACCCGCGCTACATGTTCGTCAACGAGTCCACCGACATCATGCGGCTCTGCCAGTGGGCGCTGGACCTGCTCGGTATCACCTGGCGGATGAACAGGCCCAACAGCCTCTCGGTCGCCCGGCGGGAGGCGGTCGCCGCGCTCGACCGCCACGTCGGCCCGAAGTCGTGAGCCACCCGGGACCATCGGCCGGTGGCGGCCCGCGCACCGAAAGGTCGACTCGTCGCGCCGAGGGTCAAGCGGCGGCGAGCGCGCGTTCCAGGTCGGCGCGCAGGTCCTCCGGATCCTCCAGGCCGACGGACAGGCGCAGCAGTCCGCCGTCGGGCTTGGCATCCGTCTCGACGGGGCGGTGGGTGAGCGACGCCGGGTGCTGGATGAGCGTGTCGACGCCGCCGAGGGAGACGGCGTGGGTGATGAGCCGGCAGGCGTCGGCGACCGCCGCGGCGGCGGGTGCGCCGCCGCGTACCTCGAAGGCGAGGAGGCTGCCCGGGCCGGACATCTGCCGGCCGACGAGCCCGGCCGGGTCGTCGGTGCCGGGGTGGTGGACGCGTGCGACCGCCGGGTGCGCGGCGAGCCAGAGGGCGAGTTTCTCCGCGCCGGCCTGCTGAGCGCGGACCCGCAGCGGCAGCGTCTGCAGGCCACGGTGCAGCAGGTACGCGCCGAGGGGGTGCAGGATCGCGCCGGTGAGGGCGCGGATCTGCCGCAGCCGGGTGGCCCACTCGGCGTCGCAGGCGATCACTCCGGCGAGGACGTCGCCGTGGCCGCCGATGCTCTTGGTGGCGCTGTGCAGCACCAGTCGGGCGCCGTGCCGGGTGGGCTGTTGCAGCACCGGGGTGGCGACGGTGTTGTCGATCAGCAGGGGCACCGGGCCGGCGGCGTCGGCGAGGGCGGCGATGTCGATCAGGTCGAGGGTCGGGTTGGCCGGTGTTTCGGCGATCACCAGGGCGGTGTCGGGGCGGACGGCGTCGGCGACGGTTTCCGGGCGGGCCCAGGTGACCTCGGTGCCGAGCAGGCCGGTGGCGAGGACGTGGTCGGTGCCGCCGTAGAGGGGGCGCACGGCGACCAGGTGTCGTCGGCCGTCGCGGGTGGCGGCGAGCAGGGCGGCGGTGAGTGCGGCCATGCCGCTGGCGTACGCGACGGCTTCGGTGGTGCCTTCCAGTTCGGCGAGGGCGGTTTCGAAGCGGGCGACGGTCGGGTTCCACAGCCGTTGGTAGACGGCGCTGGTGTCGGCGGGGAGGGTGCCGCCGGTGGCCAGGGTCTCGTAGGCGTCGCCGCCGGCGTGCACCGAGGGCAGCGGGTTGGTGGTGGACAGGTCGATCGGCGGCACGTGGACGCCGAGGGTGGCGAGGTCGTCGCGGCCGGCGTGCACGGCTCGGGTGTCCACGGTCGTCATGTCGAGAGGATCGAACATCCCGCCCATCGGGGGCAATAGTTCCGAATATTATTCGCCATAACCTCTTTCGGAGCCGGTGGCGTTCGATGGAGGATGGCGCCATGCCCCCCGTATCGAACGATGTTCGGCCGTTCGCGGCGCTCGACGACACCGACCGCGCCATTCTGTCCGAGCTGGCCGGCGACGGCCGGTTGCCGAACAATGCCCTGGCCGAACGGGTGGGGGTGGCGCCGTCGACCTGCCTGGCGCGCACCCGGGCGTTGCGGGAGTGCGGGGCGATCCGGGGTTTCCACGCCGAGGTGCACCCCGCGGCGCTGGGGTTGCCGTTGCAGGCGCTGGTGTCGGTGCGGCTGACCGAGCACGCGCGGGCGGCGGTGGACGCGTTCCGGGCCCGCTCGGTGCGGCTGCCGGGGGTGGTGTCGGTGTTCCACGTGGCCGGCGCGGAGGATTACGTGCTGCACGTGCGGGCGGCCTCGGCGGAGGCGCTGCGCGACTTCGTGCTGGACCATCTGGCGGTGGATCCGGCGGTGCAGCACACCCAGACCAGCCTGATCTTCGAGCAGGCACGCGGGTCGGGTTGATCACGTCGCCGGCCGGTTCGGGAACAGATCCGGCGTAGGCCGGGTTGGCCAGCCGTGTGATCGACGTTCCGTTGTCTGTCCTGGACCTCGCCCCCGTCGCCGCCGGCGCCTCCGCCGGCGAGGCGTTGCGGCACACGACCGAGCTGGCGCGCCGCGCCGACGAGTTGGGCTACCACCGGTTCTGGGTGGCCGAGCACCACAACATGCCGGCCATCGCCTCGTCGGCGCCGGCGGTGCTGATCGCGCACCTGGCCGCGCACACCACCGACATCCGGCTCGGCTCCGGTGGGGTGATGCTGCCCAACCACGCGCCGCTGGTGGTCGCCGAGCAGTTCGGCACCCTGGAGGCGCTGCATCCGGGCCGGATCGACCTGGGCATCGGCCGGGCGCCCGGCACCGACCAGGTGACCGCGTTGGCGCTGCGCCGGACCATGGAGGGTCTGTCGGCCGAGGGTTTCCCCCGGGAGCTGAACGATCTGATGGGCTACTTCGACGAGACGGCGTCGGGGCGGATCACCGCGACTCCGGGGCGTGGGCAGCGGCCGGCGGTGTGGTTGCTGGGTTCCAGTGGGTTCAGCGCGCAGCTGGCCGGCGCGCTGGGCCTGCCGTTCTCCTTCGCGCATCACTTCAGCGCGCAGCACACGTTGCCCGCGTTGGCGCTGTACCGGCAGAGTTTCCGCCCGTCGCGGTGGCTGGAGCGGCCGTACGCGATGGTGGCGGTGAACGCGGTGTGCGCGGAGTCCGACGAGCGGGCCGAGTGGCTGGCCGGGCCGGCCGGGTTGTCGTTCCTGCGGTTGCGGTCGGGGCGACTGGAGCCGCTGGCGAGCCCGGACGAGGCGGCGGCGTACCCGTACACCGAGTTCGAGCGGGAGTTCCTGGCGCAGCGCCGGCAGGGTCAGGCGAGCGGTTCCCCGGAGACGGTCCGCCGGCAGTTGGGCGAGCTGCTGGACAGCACCGGCGCGGACGAGCTGATGGTGACCACGATGGTGTACGACGTCGCCGACCGGGTGCGCTCGTTCGAGCTGATCGCGACCGAGGTGGCCGGCGGTCTGCGTCGCTGAGGCGGCGGCCGAGGGCCGGCGGGCCCCGGTGGGCGGGGCGGCGAGGTGGCCCAGGTCACAGCGTTTCGGCGGCTGTGAAACACGATCTTCACGGCAGCGTCACTCTCGCGACGCGGAGCCCGCCTAACGTTGTATCCGGTGGTGGTACGGCACTCCCCGGTCGGGACGGGTCGGGGGTGCCGCGGTGTGGGGCACCGGGCCGCAGTTGTGCGGATTCCGCGATTGCGGCCCGGTGCCTTCTCCCTTTCTTCTACCGCTTGTGCACCCCGGCGGTCAACGTAGGTAGATGTCGGGCGCGGGTGGCGTGCTCATGCCGTCGCCGAGGAAGAAGCTCGGGTGCGGGGGCTGGTTGTAGGCGGTGTTCTGCCAGGCGATGGCGACCCGGTACTGCAGGTCGTGCATCAGGGTGTGGAGCCGGATGCTGGTCGGCGTCGGGGTGCTGTAGATCCGCAGGGCCCGGCTGTCGGTGGTGCGCCACACCACCTCCTCCCGCCAGTCACCGAACAGGTCGGCCGAGAGCGCGGGAGTGGCCTTGGTGCCGTTGTTGGCCGCGACGCCACTGCCGGTGAGCAGGCGGGTGTCGCCGCCGGTGCCGTACTTGTCGATGCGGGTGGCGTCGAGCAGTTCGCGGACCGGGTCGCCGTCCCACCAGACGAGGAAGTTCGTCGAGGACGGCTTGCGGCCGATGTTCTGGCCCCGGGTGTTCGCCAGGCCGCTCACCGCGGACGACCAGGATTCGGCACCGGCGCTGCCGGCCCAGATGTCGCCCGAGACGCCCCGGCCGTTGTCGCCGCCGGTGGGGGTGGACCAGAGGATCTGGCCGGTGCGGGCGTCGGCGAACCAGGAGCTGGGTTTGCTGCCGTCCTCGCTCACCTTGAAGTACTCCAGGCCCGGGCGGGACGGGTCGAGGTCGCCGACGTGTCCGGCGTCGCCGTGGCCGTGGCCGGTGGACCACAGCAGCCGGCCGGTGTCGTCGATGGTGGCCGCGCCGTAGACGATCTCCTGCCGGCCGTCGCCGTCGACGTCGGCGACGGAGAGGCTGTGGTTGCCCTGCCCGGCGGCGGCGCCGTTGCCGGCGGTGTTGGAGTCGAAGGTCCACCGTCTGGTGAGGGTGCCGTTGCGGAAGTCCCAGGCGGCGATGACCGCGCGGGTGTAGTAGCCCCGGGCCATGATCAGTGACGGGCGTTGTCCGTCGAGGTAGGCGGTGCCGGCGAGGAACCGGTCGACCCGGTTGCCGTAGTTGTCGCCCCAGGAGGAGACGGTGCCGCGCGGCGGGTCGTAGTTGACGGTGGAGACGGCGGCACCGGTGCGGCCGTCGAACATGGTCAGGTACTCGGGGCCGGCGAGGACGTAGCCGGCGGAGTTGCGGTGGTCGGCGTTGGCGTTGCCGATCACCTGGCCGGTGCCGGAGCGGGTGCCGTCGGCGGTCTTCATGGCCACCTCGGCGCGGCCGTCACCGTCGTAGTCGTACACCTGGAACTGGGTGTAGTGGGCTCCGGCCCGGATGTTGCGGCCCAGGTCGATGCGCCACAGCCGGTAGCCGGGCAGGGTGTACGCGTCGAGGTAGACGTTACCGGTGTAGCCGGACTGCGAGTTGTCCTTGGCGTTGGACGGCTCCCACTTGACCACGAAGTCGTAGTCGCCGTCACCGTCGAGGTCGCCGACGCTGACGTCGTTCGCGGAGTAGGTGTACGCCTCGCCGCTGGGTGTGGTGCCGCCCGGCGGGACTTGCAACGGCACGTCGAGGTGGCCGGCGGGGAACTGCAGGGCCTGCCCGGATTGGGTCTGTTCGACGCCGCCCACCAGGGCCCGCAAGGTGTAGTTCGCTCCGGCCGGCCCGCCACTGTCCAGGTAGTTGGTCGCGCCGGTGATCGGGCTGGCGTTCACCCTGGTCGTGCCCCGGTAGAGGTTGAACGCGACGCCGCTGGTCTCGGTGCCCAGCAGCCGCCAGGAGACCAGGTTGGCCGACCCGGAGCGGACGCTGACCAGCCCCCGTTCCAGGTTCTCCGCCTGCATCGCCCCGGGCGGTGGGGTGGGTGGTGGGGTGGTCGGCGATGGAGTCGTCGACGGCGCCACGGTGGGTGACGGGCGCGGCGGGCTGGGCGGTGGGGTGGTCGGCGTGGGGGTCGGTGCGGTGGCGCCGGTGCAGGTGGTGCCGTTCAGCGCGAAGCTGGTGGGTGCCGGGTTGCTGCCGGTCCACGAGCCGTTGAAGCCGAAGTTGACGCTGCCGTCGGTGCCGATGGTGGCGTTGTAGTCGACGTTGCGGGCGCTGACCTGGGCGCCGGACTGGGTGACGGTGGTGTTCCAGGCCTGGGTGACCTGTTGTCCGGCGGCCCAGGTCCAGGTCAGCGTCCAGCCGTCGACCGGATCGCCGAGGTTGGTGACGGTGACGGCGGCGCCGAAGCCGCCGGTCCACTGGTTGGTGACGCGGTAGTCGACGCGGCATCCCGCGGCGGCGGCCGAGGCGGTCAGGGTGGTCAGCACGCCGGCGGCGGCGACCGCGGTGGCGGTGGCCGCGGCGAGCATGGCCGCCCGGGGGGCGGTGCGAGGCATGGTTCCTCCGATGGAGGTCGGGACGCGCGATGTCCGGCGCTCCGCCGGCCGTGCCCAGGGGTCGACGGGTGTTGGTCCACCGGCCGTGCCCGGGCCGGCGGCCGGGCCGCGCTAGCGGAAAGGAGCCATCTGATCGATGGACATGAGTGCGTTCCCGCGCATCTGTGATGCTAGGGCAAGCGTTTTCTGCGCACAATCGATCCGCCGCCTTGCTCTACCGCCGCTCCTTTTGATCCACTCGCCGGGTGGCTGCACACATGACGCCGGAGGAGTTCCGCCGGGCCGGGTACGCGGTGGTCGACTGGATCACCGACTACTGGGCGACGCTGCCGCAACGCCCGGTGACCTCCCAGGACCCGCCCGGCACGGTGGCCGCCGCCCTGCCGGCCGGGCCACCGGTGCGCGGTGAACCGGTCGAGGCGGTCCTCGCCGACCTGGACAAGCTGGTCGCCCCCGGGCTCACCCACTGGCAGCATCCGGGCTTCTTCGGGTACTTCCCGGCCAACACCTCGGGCCCCAGCGTGCTCGGTGACCTGGTCAGCGCCGGGCTCGGCGTGCAGGGCATGCTCTGGGCCACCGGTCCGGCGTGCACCGAACTGGAGACGGTGCTGCTCGACTGGCTGGCCGATCTGCTGGGCCTGCCGGCCCGGTTCCGCTCCGCCGGTCGCGGTGGCGGCGTCATCCAGGACTCCGCCTCGTCGGCCACCCTGGTGGCCACCCTGGTCGCGCTGCACCGGGCCGCCGGTGGCCGGTGGCGCCAGGCCGGCGTCGACCGCCGCTACCGGGTGTACGCCTCGACCGAGGCGCACTCGTCGGTCGAGAAGGCCGCCCGGATCGCGGGGCTGGGCGCCGAGGGGGTACGCCTGATCGAGGTGGATCCGGCGACCCGGGCGATGTCGCCGGCGGCGCTGCGCGCCGCGATCGAGGCGGACCGGGCGGCCGGGGTGGTGCCCGCCCTGGTGGTGGCGACCGTCGGCACCACCTCCACCACGGCGGTGGACCCGCTGCCCGAGATCGGCCCGATCTGCGCCGAGCACGGTGTCTTCCTGCACGTCGACGCCGCGTACGCGGGCGCGGCGGCGGTCTGCCCGGAGTTGCGGTTCGGCCACGCGGGCCTGGAGTACGCCGACTCGTACTGTTTCGACCCGCACAAGTGGCTGCTCACCGGCTTCGACTGCGACGCGTTCTGGGTGGCCGACGCGGGCGAGCTGGTGGAGGCGTTGACCGTGCTGCCGGAGTACCTGCGCAACGCGGCCACCGAGTCCGGCGCGGTGATCGACTACCGGGACTGGCAGGTGCCGCTGGGTCGGCGGTTCCGGGCCTTGAAGCTGTGGTTCGTGCTGCGCTGGTACGGCGTCGAGGGTCTGCGCGAGCACATCCGTGGCGGCGTCGCGCTGGCCGCCGGGTTCGCCGACCGGGTCCGCGCCGACGAACGGTTCGAGCTGGTCGCCGACCATCCGTACGCCCTGGTCTGTTTCCGGCTGCGCGGCCCGGACGGGCCGAACGAGCGGCTGCTGGCGGCGGTGAACGCCACCGGCCGGATCTACCTGACCCACACCCGCGTCGCCGGCCGACACACGCTGCGCCTGGCCGTCGGCGCCCCACAGACCACCCGGGCCCAGGTCGACGAGGCCTGGCAGCTCATCTCCCACACCGCAGCGTCCCTCTCCCCTCCCCCACCTCGTCGATCATGAGGTTGTTGACCCCGTCGGGCGTGTCGGGACGACAACCTCATGGTCAACGGGGATCAGGGCCGGCGGTCGTGCCCGCGCCGACCGGCTCGGCGTGGGCGGGGGCGGGCGACGGGGTGTCGGTGGTGAGGGTCGCGGCGAGGGACCGCTCGCGACGGGTCCGGCGCAGTACCCGGACCGCAAGCGTCAGGGCGGTGATCCATCCCGCGGCCAACAGCAGGTAGACGATCACCGGCAGGGAACCGTCCACGTCGCCGGCGCGCATCAGGACCCGGGCGTTGGTCAGCACGATCACGCCACCGACGGCCGCGCCGAGCAGTTGGGCCGGCACGATGCGGACCAGCCAGGCCGCGACCGGCGCGGCGATCAGGCCACCGGCGAGCAGCGCGAGCACGATCGGCAGCAGGAAGCCCTCGGTGCCCAGACCGATCAGGAAGCCGAGGCTGGCGGCGGCGGCCACGACGAACTCGGAGGTGTCCACCGAGCCGATCACCTTGCGGGGCTCCAGCCGGCCGCTGACCAGCAGCGCCGGGGTGGCCACCGGGCCCCATCCGCCACCGCCGGTGGCGTCGACGAAGCCGGCGACGAGGCCGAGCGGGCCGAGGAAACGCCCGCGTAGCTGGCCGGCGGCCGGGTTCCGGCGCAGCGGCCGGGAGAACCGGACGAGCAGGTACGCCCCGAGCGTGAACAGGATCGCGGCCATCCAGGGTGCGGCCGCCTCGGTGGACAGGGCGCTGAGGAAGGTGGCACCGGCGAAGGCACCGAGCGCGCCGGGTACCGCGATGCGGCGCACCACCCGCCAGTCGACGTTGCCGAACCGCCAGTGCGCGGTGCCCGCGGCGAGCGTGGTGCCGATCTCGGCCAGGTGCACCGAGGCGGACGCCGCCGCCGGTGCGACGCCGACCAGCAGCAACAGCGTCGAGGAGGTCAGCCCGTACGCCATGCCGAGGGAACCGTCGACGAGTTGCGCGGCGAGCCCCACCAACGCGATGACGAGCAGCTTGCGCACGACGCCTCCCGGCTAAATTGGTATCTCCTATCGGCTTGGTCGACAATGCGGCATGCCGGGTCCTCCGGTCAACCCCGCGATCAGTCAGTGAGACGACACCGTCGCCCGACGCGTGGCGTCAGGGGTGCGCCGGTGCGTCCGGTCAGGTCCAGGCGGCGGGATCGGCGACCAGCTTGGTGACCGGCTCGGGCAAGGTACCGCGCGCCACGTCGGCGACGGTGACCAGTTCGAGGATCTGCCGCTCGCTGGCCCGCAACGCGATCCAGACCTCCTGCAACGCCCGCGCCGCACCCTGGTAGCCGAGGTGCTCGGGGCGTTGGCCCCGGATGTGGGCGAGCGGCCCGTCGATCACCCGGATCACCTCGGCGAGGCTGATCTCCTCGGCCGGCCGGGCCAGCCAGTAGCCGCCCTCCGGGCCGCGCTGGGCCTGCACCACGCCGGCCCGACGCAGTTGCAGCAGGATGCTCTCCAGGAACTTCGGCGGGATCTGCTGGGCCCGCGCGATCTGGTCGGCGGTGACCGGTCGCCCCCGTCCAGCCCCGGTCACCGAGGCCAGTTCGGCGACCGCTCGAAGGGCGTAGTCCACCCGGGCTGAGAGACGCATGTCCGACAGGTTAACGGGCGGGTATCCGGGCGCTGCCCGGCGGCCCGGACACCGGGCCTGCCGGGTCGCCCGGGCCCGCCCGGCCGGACGGCCAGCGGTCGGCTAGCCGCCGACCCGGCGCAGCAGTCCCTCCTGGACGGCGCTGGCGATCTGGCTGCCGGCCACGGTGAACATGCGGCCGGTGGCCAGCCCGCGCGCCCCGGAGGCCGACGGGCTCCAGCAGTCGTAGAGGAACCATTCGTCGGCGCGGAACGGGCGGTGGAACCACAGGGCGTGGTCCAGGCTCGCCCCCACCACCCCGCCCGGCCCCCACACCTCGCCGTGCACCGAGAGCACCGAGTCGAGCAGGGTCAGGTCGGAGGCGTAGGTCAGGGCGCAGGCGTGCAGCAGCGGGTCGTCGGGCAGCTTGCCGTCGATGCGCATCCACACCCGCTGGTGCGGGTCGGCCGGCCGGTCACCGGGGCGTACCCAGCCGGGCTCGCCGACGTACCGCACGTCGATCGGTCGGGGAATCTGCCCCCAGATGCCCAGCCGCTCCGGGTACCGGGACAGCCGGTCGGTCATGGTCGGCACCGACTCGGGCCCGGGCACGTCCGGCGGCAGGGGGGCGTGGTGGTCCAGCCCCTCCTCCGGCCGCTGGAACGAGGCGGACATGAAGAAGATCGGCTTGCCGTGCTGGAGCGCGACCGAGCGGCGCACCGAGAAGGAGCGGCCGTCGCGGATGTTCTCCACCTCGTACTCGATCGGCTCGACCGGGTCGCCGGCGCGTACGAAGTAGCCGTGCAGGGAGTGGACCACCCGCTCGGGATCGACGGTGCGGCCGGCGGCGACCAGTGCCTGGCCGGCGACCTGGCCGCCGTACACCCGCTGCGGGCCGACCGGCGGGCTCATCCCCCGGAACGACATCGCGCCGGTGGGCGCGAGGTCCAGGACCTCCAGCAGCTGGTCGACGGCGGCCTGGCCGACGAGCGAGCTGTCGGTCACTGCAACGCCCGCGCCGTGGCGGCGTCGACGAGCGAACCGAGCTGGTGCACCCGCAGGGTGTTCGTCGAGCCGGGGCTGCCGGGCGGGCTGCCGGCCACGATCACCACGTAGTCGCCGGGGTTGCCCCGGTTCAGCCCGAGCAGCGCCTGGTCGACCTGGCGGAACATGTCGTCGGTGTGCTGCACGAACGGCATCAGGAAGGTCTCCACCCCCCAGGAGAGGGCGAGCTGCGCCCGGACCTCGGGCACCGGGGTGAAGGCCAGCAGCGGCAGGTCGCAGTGCAGCCGGCTGAGCCGACGCACGGTGTCACCGGTCTGGGAGAACGCGACGAGCGCCTTGGCGCCGATGGCCCGGGCGATCGAGGAGGCGGCCACGGTGAGCGCGCCGCCGTGCGTACGCGGGTCGTGCTGGAGGCGGGGCACCAGGATCGAGCCGGCCTCGGTGGTGGTGACGATCTTGGACATGGTGCTGACCGTGAGCACCGGGTACTTGCCGACGCTCGTCTCACCGGAGAGCATCACCGCGTCGGCCCCGTCGAGCACCGCGTTCGCCACGTCGGAGGCCTCGGCGCGGGTCGGCCGGGAATTCTCGATCATGGAGTCGAGCATCTGGGTGGCCACGATGACCGGCTTGGCGTTCTCCCGGCACAACTGCACCGCGCGCTTCTGCACCAGCGGCACCTCGTCGAGCGGCAGTTCCACGCCGAGGTCACCACGGGCCACCATGACCCCGTCGAAGGCCAGCACGATCGCTTCGAGGTGGTCGACCGCCTCCGGCTTCTCGACCTTGGCCAGCACCGGGCGGTGCACACCGACCTCACTCATGATCGCGTGGCACAGCTTGATGTCGTCGGCGGAGCGGACGAACGACAGGGCGACCAGGTCCACTCCGAGGCCGAGCGCGAAGCGCAGGTCGGCGGCGTCCTTCTCCGACAGGGCGGGCACGCTGACCGCCACGTTCGGCAGCGAGACACCCTTGTTGTTGCTGACCGGACCACCCTCGGTGACCAGCACCCGGATGTCGTTGCCGGTGACGTCGGTGACCTCGACGGCCACCCGGCCGTCGTCGATCAGCAGCCGGTCACCGGGCTTGACCTCCTGCGGAAGCTTGCGGTAGGTGCAGGAGACGCGCTCCTTGCCGCCCACGATGTCGTCACCGGTGATCACCACGGAGTCGCCGGTGCGCCACTCGTGCGGCCCGTCGGCGAACCGGCCGAGTCGGATCTTGGGCCCCTGGAGGTCGGCCAGGATCGCCACCGGCTGGCCCGCGGCCTCGGCCGCCTCCCGGACGAGCCGGTAGACCGACTCGTGGTCGGCGTGGCTACCGTGACTGAAGTTGAGCCTCGCCACGTTCATGCCGGCTTCGACGAGCCCGCGGATGCGCTCGGGCGACGAGGTGGCGGGGCCAAGAGTGCAGACGATCTTCGCGCGGCGTGTCACGCCCATCAGGCTAGTCTCTCCTCCGGGTCGGACCACCGGCCGACCCCTTGCGCAATGTGGAACAGTTGTCCAACGGCGCGCGGCCCAGTGGCGCGGCCGGCGAGCGTGGGCCGCTCCGGACGTCGACGGCGGGCAACGGCGACCGCGCGCCGGAATGGTACGCCCCTGGCGCCAGGTCGCGTCGGGGCGCTCCGGGTCGACAACTGTACGCGCACCGTCGACAACCCACCGTGACCGCGGCTGGTGTGCCTCAGCTTTCCGTCTTGACCAGCGGAAACTCCAGCGAGCCGGCCGGGCAGAGGAAGGTCATCACGTCCACCCGGTAGAGGCCGGCCTGCACCGCCGGATCGGCTTCCATCACGCTGCGGACGTCGTCGACCGACCCGGTCCGGGCCAGACCGAACCCGAGCGGCGGGTCCGGGTCCCGGGCCTGACCGTCCACCGCCCCGGCGACGAGGATGATCCCCCGCCGCTGCATCGCCTGCATGTGACTGGCGTGCTCGGCCTGCAACCGCTGGACCGTCTCGGGCGGCAACGCCCGCCCGGCGGCGCCGGGATACAGCACGATGCATTCATAGGTGTCGAGCGCGAAGTCGACCTGCGGCTCCCCTGACATGGCTTCCCTTCCGCACGGCCCGCCGACGCCAGGCGGTGCACGCGGCGGTACCGTCCAGCCTCCCACGGACGGTCCGGCTGTACCGGCGCTCCGCCGATCCCGCTCCCGGCACCCGCGCCCAGGCCGATCACCGGGTCCGCCCGCGCGCCGGGTGACCGGCGGGCGGGCGGTCGCTACCGTGTGCTCGTTGTCGCGGCGACGACGGTGGGAGGGTGCGGCGGTGCGGGATGATGAGCCGGCGGCGGAGCCGCTGCCGTACGTGGAGGTCACCGACGCCGGGTACGGCAGCCGGGTCGCGGAGACGTTCTCGGTGCGCCGGTACGGTCCGGCGGTGCTGCTCACCGGCGACTGCCCCCGCTGCCAGCACCCGATCAGCTGCCCGATCGTCGACGAGGTGTACCGGCGGGAGGCACCGCCGGCAGCGGTCGACCCCGGCTACCGGACGCTGCTGTGCAGTTGCGCCGCCGACCACCCGGCCCGCCCCGACGGGCTGTCCGGCTGCGGCGCGTACTGGACGGTGACCCTGGAGGTCGAGGCGTGATCCGACTGCGGCCGGGTCCCCCGGCGACCCGTACCGACCTGCGCCGGGCGCAGGAACTGGCCGCGTTGCTGCGCGGCGAACTGGACCGGGTCCGGGCCGCCGCGCTGGCCTGGCGCAACGGGCTGGGCGGCCTGCTCGTGGCGCTCGTCGGGTTCAGCCTGATCCGGGGTCGCTCCGACGTCAGCACCCTCGCACCGGGCTGGGGCGCCCTGGTCGGCGTACTGCTGCTGGCCGCCGTCGGGGCCGGGGTCGCCGGGGCGCTGGCGCTGCTGCGGGCCGCGCACGGGCCGCTGTCGGTGACACCGGTCGCCGAGCTGCTCCCGGCTCCGCTCGGCGAGCACCGCGAGGCCCTCGCCGCGGCCCGGGCACTGCGCCTCGGGGTGCTGCTGGTGCTGGCCTGCACCGCCCTGCTGATCGCCGCCGTGGGCGTCACCTGGTACGCGCCCGGCCAGCTCTGACCCGAGCCGGTGCCCGGTCGCCGGCCGTGCGTCGTGGGCCGGATCCGGGGCGTCCCGGTGAGATCGCGAGGGCGACCCGCGGCGGGTCAGGGGCCGACGTGGGCGTAGCCGGCCCAGAGCTCCGGCAGGTCGGGCAGGGCGGCACGCACCTGCCGGACGGCGTGGTGCAGCGCGGACGCCGCCCGTTCCGGGTCGAGACCACCGGGCACCGCCAGCGCCGCGTACAGGTCCTCGCACAGCTGCACGGTGAGCGTGTCGGAGATGGCCCAGAGCGCGCCGACGACGTGTCGGAAACCCGCCAACTGGAACGCGGTGCCCAGGGTCAGCGCCTCGTCCGGCAGGGCGGCGCCGCCGCGTACCGTGTCGCAGGCGGACAGGACCGCCAGCGCGGCCGTGGTGCCGGCCGGCCGCCACAGGTCCCGTACGTGCAGCGGTCCACCGGCCAACGCGAGCCGACCCCGGGCGGGTGCGGCCAGATCCTGGGTGCCGTGACAGCACAGGTGGACCACTGGCGTTCCCGGCAGGGCGTCGAGCACCGCCGAGGGGGTGGCCGCCGGTCCGGTCAGCGACGTCACGTCGCTCAGGTGCCGGCGTACCACGGCCTGCTCCCCCGCCGCGCCGGGCAGATCCGTCAGCCCCGGCGTGCGGGGCATCCCGACGAACAGGGCCGAGGTGACCGGCGCGGACCTGGCCGCCGGCCCCTGCCGGGCCCGGACGAGCGAGCGCAGCGAGGCGGTGTACGACGAGACGACCCGGTCGAGGACCCCGGCTCCGCCGTCCAGCGGGGCAGCGGCGTGCAGCGGCAGGAGGGTGAGCACCCCGGTGGGACACCACCACAGGCGGGTCGGCGTGACGCCGGTGGCAGGTGGTGCGACGGCCGGGTCCAGCGCGTCCAGCACCGGGGCGGCGACCACCCGCCACAACCAGTCGAGGGTTTCCGCGATCCGGCGGCGGAACGCGGCCCGGCGGCGCTGCGCCTCCGGACCCGGGTCGCCGACGGGCGCGGTGACCTCGGCGAGCCCGGTCAGGAAGTACGCCGCCCGCACCTGCAGTTCGCCGAGGCTCAGCTCGGGCAGCGGCACCGTCGTCACCCGTCCCCCGTTGACCACCAGCGCGTCGCACCGCCGGTCGGCGACGTTGACAAGCACCACCGGACCGTCCTCGCCGGCCCGGGCCAGCTCGACGAAGGGGGGTGGGCGGAGGAAACGGTCGAAGTCGGGCAGCTGCCGGATCTCCGCAAGCACCTCGCGCCGCTGGACGGCCAGCTCGTGCCGGCGCTCCGAGCCCGCCCCCATTTCGCCACCGGCCGGCACGGCGCGGGCCGGGACCGCCAGCCCGGCGACCGGCGCGGGTCCGGTCAGGTCGGGGCGCGGATCGAGGCGGTCGAGGGCAGTCTGGACGGCGGCCAGGCGCTCGGCCAGCCGGGGTGCCTCCGCGCGCAGCGCCGCCAGGTCGGCGCCGGCGTCGTGGGCCCGGGTGAGCAGCACCCCTCGGCCGTACTCCAGCAGCTCCACCGCGCGTTGCGGCCGGTCGAGCGCGATCGCCACCGCCGCGGCGTCGCCGGCCAGGCCCGGGAACTGCCCGAGCAGCCGGCCCTGGTCGTCGAGGTCCATGCCGTGCCATGCCACCAGGTCGAGCAGTTCGATCGCCGTGGTGTAGCCCGCCAGGGCGGCCGGCAGGTCGCCCGCCTCGGCGGCGAGAGCGGCGTACCGCCGCGCGGCGACGGCCCGCAACAGCGACGGCGCCGCCTCGATCGCGGCGGCCTCGCGCAGCGCGCCGATCGCCTCGGCCAGGTCGACCGCCGGCAGGTCGCCGCCGACGGCCGAAACGACGGCGGCCGAGTCCGCGCGGTGCCCCGTGGCGGCCGGGCCGCCGGAGGCCGGGCCGCCGGGAGCCGGGCCGCCGGGAGCCGGGCCGCCGGAGCCCGGGCCGCCGGGAGCCGGGCCATCGGGAGCCGGGCCATCGGGAGCCGGGCCGTCGGGAGCCGGTTCCGCGGTGGCGTCGGCCGCAGCGGTCGCGTCGGCGGTGGCGCGGGCGATCTCCTCGACGGCGACGGCCAGGTTGCTCAGGCACATGGTCCGCTCCGGATGGTCCACGGGCAGGGCCGCCACCGCCGCCCGGTACACCGTCAGCATCTCGTGGGCGTCGGGGGCGTTCCGCGTGGCCCGGAACCTGGTCAGCAGCGCGTTGCCGAGGTTGGTCAGCAGCCGGTACCGGTCGCCGGTCGGAGCGGCGACCGCGTCGGCGAGCGTCCGCAGCAGGGTGACCGCCTCGTCGAGCGCGGCGGGATCCTCGGTGAGTTGGTGCCGCAGCAGGTGGCTGAGCGCGAGCGTGAGGACGATCCGGACGCGTTCCTCGGGCTCGGCCTCCCGCTGCGCCAGCTCCGCCGCCTCCCGGAGCAGCGTGACCGCCTGCTCGGCGTCGGTCAGCGCGACGGCGCGGGCCTGCTCCGGCGTGGCGCCGTCGGCCGGCAGCGCGGCGTTGAGGACGAGTTCGGTGCGCCGGTTCAACGCCGATCCGAGGTTGAGCAGGCCCCGCATCCGGTCCGGATTTCCGGGTGGGGCAGCGGCCACGGCCCGCCGCAGCACCACCGTCGCCTCGGTGAGGATTGCCAGGTCCTGGGTCCGGCCGAAGAGTTCCTGCAGCGCCAGGCCGAGATTCGACAGGTAGAGCGGCAGCTTCGCGGGTTGCGCCGGATTGGCCGCCGCCTCGCGCAGCTTCGCCACGGCGGGTTCCAGCAGCTCCGGCTCGCCCGCCTGGTCGGCCAGCTCACGCAGCGTGTCGCCCAGGTTGTTCAGCAGGTCCGGCCGCGACGGATGCTCCGCCGGCAGCAGCCGCTCCGCCTCGGTCAGCACCTCGCGGGCCTGCCGGAGGGTCGCCAACCCGTTCAGGTCGGCGTGCCATCGGCCCAGTGTGTACCCGAGGTCGCAGAGCGCGCGCGCCCGCTGCTCCGGGTCGGTCGTCCCGTCGACCGCCGCCCGCAGCAGCCGCTCCGCCTCGCGCAGATCGTCGGCCCGACGGTGCAGCGCGTAGCGCGCCTCCAACAGCTTGCCCTCGGCCTGCCACAGCCCGCCCGCGTCCTGCCCCTCCCACCGTGGTCCGGCCGCCGCCACCCGGTACGCCTCGATCGCCGCGTCCAGGTCGGCCGGGGTCTTCCGCCGTTCGTGGCGCTCACCGACGAGCCCCGCCAGGGTGACCCGGGCCAGACCGCCCTGTTCCTCGCTGAGCCCCGAGGCCAGCGCGGCACGGTTGGCCACGATCGCCGTGTCCAGGTCGCCGTCGGTGCCGCTGACCACGAACCGTCTACTGGCCAGCGTCGCGTACGTGAACAGGACCAGCGGATCGGCCCGGACGGACACCGCCTGCGCCAGCACGTCGACGGCCCGGTCGAGGTCGGCCGGCTCACCCCGGCGCTCCCAGCGGTCACGCAGCCGCCCGGCGAGGTTCATGCGAGCCATCAGCCACACCGGCGCGTCGGCGGGTGCGGCCCGGGCCGCGTCGCCGAGCAGCTGGATCGACTCGTCCAGCGCAGCGGGATCGCCCGCCTGCTCGAACCGGTCACCGAGGACGTTGCCGAGGTTGAACAGCCGGGTCGGACGTTCCGGGTCGCCGGCCGGGGTCGCCTCCAGGCTCTCCCGGTGCGCGTCGATCGCCGCCGGAAGCGACCGCTGCCGGCCCAGTCGCAGGTACTGTTCCCGGCGCACCCGCCCGAGCGCGGAAAGGTAGTGCAGGCGTTCGGGTGCGCCGGACGATGTCCCGACCAGCGCCCGTTCCAGCAGTGCCTGCGCCTGGTCGGCCACCCGGTAGTCCCCGGACCGCTCGGCCCCGGCCATCAGCATGACCGCCTGGCCGAACAGCGCAGCGCCCAACTCGGCCTCAGGAGTGGAGCGCGCGGCCGGGACGCGAACACCGGGGGGCGGCGTACCGCTGCGCGCGCTGCCGGAGGGCCCGGAACCTGCCACGCTCGCACCGGAGCCCGACGCCCCGATCCCGGAGCCGGCACGAGGGTCGGCCCGGGTCGACGCACCGGAACCGACGTCGCGGCCGGGACCGGCCGGTCGGCCAGCCGGTACGTGCGCGCGCAGCATCGCCAGCAGCGACGGCGGTACCCGCTCCGGCGCCAGACTGAGCAGCAGTTCGGTCAACCCGACCGCCTGGATGAGGTCCGGCCCGTCCGAGCCCGCCGGTAGGCACTGGTACCGGTACCAGTGCAGACAGGCCAGGAGGAACAGCGCCTCGGCCTCGCGTTCCGACGCGCCCCGGCGGCTCACGCCGTCGAGCAGGTCGTAGAGCGGCTTGGCCTCCCGCAACGCCTCGTGGTCCAGCACCCACCGCGGCTCCATCGTGGTGCCGTAGCTGTCCAGCCGCTCCCGCAGCCGCCGGAGCGGATCGGAGCTGAACCGTCGCCACATGCCAGCCCTCCCGTCGCAGGCACCGTCCCGCACAGCAGTATCAGCCGCGGCGACCGCCCGCTGTCCCGAAGCCGACCGGGGTAATTTGAGGCTCCGACAGCCAGCGAACCGAAAGGTGGCCCCATGGCGCTCGACACCGGCACCCGACCGGCGAAGGAGTCCGGCACCTACCGTATCGGCGGCGACATACCGGTCGACCGACTCGGTTACGGCGCGATGCAGATCACCGGTCCCGGGGTCTGGGGTGACCCGAAGGATCCGGCCGAGGCGGTCCGGGTGCTGCGCCGCGCCTACGAGCTGGGGGTGACGTTCATCGACACCGCCGACTCGTACGGTCCGTTCGTCTCCGAGTGCCTGATCCGCGAGGCGCTGCACCCGTACGCCGACGATCTGCTGATCGCGACGAAGGCCGGGCTGACCCGCAGCGGCCCGGGTGACTGGCGGCCGGTGGGCCGACCGGAGTACCTGCGTCAGCAGTGCGAGCTGAGCCTGCGCCACCTCGGGCTGGAGACCATCGGGCTCTACCAGCTGCACCGCATCGACCCGGCGGTCCCGCTGGCCGACCAGCTGGGTGAGCTGGCGCTGCTGCGGGAGGAGGGCAAGATCCGGCACATCGGGCTCTCCGAGGTGACCGTCGACCAGATCGAGGCGGCCCGCCGGATCGTGCCGATCGTGTCCGTGCAGAACCTGTACAACCTGGCCAACCGCGACGCGGAGGACGTGCTCGACCACTGTGAACGTCACGACCTCGCGTTCATTCCGTGGTACCCGATCGCGACCGGTGAGTTGGCCCGGCCGGGCGGTCCGCTGGACACCGTCGCCGCCGAGCACGACGCGACGCCCGCGCAACTGGCCCTCGCCTGGCTGCTGCGCCGGTCGCCGGTCATGCTGCCGATTCCCGGTACGTCGTCGGTGGCGCACCTGGAGGAGAACGTGGCCGCCGCCCAGGTGCGGCTGACCGACGCCGAGTACGAGGCACTGTCCGCCGCCACCACCACCTGACCCCCGCACGTCGCCGCGCCGCGTTGCCTCGCGGTGCGAGCCGGCAACTTCGGGGAAAGTGCTGCCTGAGACTCACCTGGACCCGACAACTTCGGGGAAACTGCTGCCTGCTTTCGGTTTCACGACGTGGAGTGGGAGTGGGGTGGGGTGGGGTGGGGTGAGCGGGTGGGTGGGTGGGTGGGCGCGGCCCGGCGGGGGGGGGGGGCCGCCCGGCCGGGGGGGGGACCCGGCCC
>NZ_JBAGKI010000088.1:0-22580 GCF_036689795.1 Micromonospora palythoicola
CCCCCCCCCGGCCCCGCGCCGCCCCGCGGCGCGGGCCCGGTGCATACGTTGAGCGCGTCAGCCCCGCCTGCTGGGGAGGCTGGCGGCCCGGTGACCTGCCTGGCCACCGCACCAGTGCCGACAGATCGCCGACCCCCATCCCCGTCGTGTGAAGGAAACGCGTGCCCACCGAGCAGAGCGAGCTGGCTCCGCCGCACACCCCGACCGAGACCGCCAGCTCCACCCGGGCACGTCGCCGCCCGCTGATCACCGCCCTGGCCGCCCTGCCGGTGGCCTGGCTCCTGCCACTCGCCGCGACCGCCGTCGACGCCCGCTGGGCACTGCCCCCGCTGATCCTGGTGGCCACCGCCAGTCTGCTGCGTGGCGGCCGTACCCTGCTCGACCGGCTGCTGCTCGCCACGCTCCTGCTCATCTGTCTCACCGCCGCCGCCGGGCTGCTCTTCGCCCGCTGGCCCTGGGGGATGGCCCCGGTTCCGGTGGCCGGCACCGCCCTGACCGCCCTCATCCTGGCCGCCGTGCTCACCGGCCGACGCCCCACGCTGCCGCGTCCCGCCTGGCCCGACCTGTTCCCCCTGCTGGGCGTCGCCGCGCTTGTGGGCTACCTGGCGCAACCGGTGCTGCGTGCCGACGACCACCTCGGACAGTTCACGATCCTCGCCAGGGGTGAGGACTACCTGCGCCACCTCACCCTCGTCGATGTGATCGGCCGGCACGGTGGCTACGTCTTCGTCGACCCCGACGCGGTCCGCGAACACCTCCTCTCCCTGCTGGTCTACTACCCGCAGGGCTGGCACCTGCTCGTCGCCCTGCTCAACGGCCACCTCACCCCGCCCGGCACCGCACCGGCCGGCGTGGACGCCGTGCAGCCGTTCCTCTGGTGGAACATCGCCGGATTCGGCCTCTTCGCGCTCACCCTGCTCTGGGCCGCGCACCGGCTACCCGGCCCACTGCACCCGCTGAGCCGAGGCGTGCTCACCGTCGTCGTCGGCGCACTCCTGCTCGGCACCCAGATGCCCCGGATGCTGCTCTCCGGGTACCCCACCGAGACCCTCGGGCTGACCCTCACCGTCGCTCTGGCCGTCCTCGTCGCCCGGCCGGTCACCTCCCTACGGGAACACCTTCTGCTGCTCGGCGCCCTGCTCGTGGGCATCGGCTACACCTACTACCTGTTCCTGCCCGCCGCGGCCGTCATCGTGTTCGGCGCGCTGCTCGCCCATCGCCGTGAGCTGCCGCGCGTCCGCGGCACCGCGTTGACCGTCGGAGTGGCCACCGCCCTGCTCTCCCCGCTGCCGAGCCTGCTCGGCGTGTTCCGCGCCAACCAGACCGAGTCGCTCACCGCCACCGTCGGACCGGACCTCACCGAGACCTGGCTGGCCCTTGGCGGCCTCGGCGCGCTCGTCGTACCGGCGCTGCTGGTGCACGCCGTACGGCTCGGTCGACGCGATCCCGCCTGGCGCCGCTGGTTGTCGATCCTGCTGGTCAGCGTCGCCCTCACCCTGGGCATCGGCCAGGCCAGCGTCAGCCTCGGCGGCGAGCCCGGCTACTACTTCAACAAGGCCGGGCACCTCACCACCGTGCTGCTGATCGTCGGCGTCGCCGCCGTGGCACGGCTGCTGCCGGTGCCGTACCCTCGCCGCCCGGCCCGTGTTGCCGCAGCCGCTCTCGTCGCCGTGGCCGTCGCCACCGCGACGGTGCTGCTCGTCGGCGTCACCGGCTGGCACCGCAGCCTGCTCGTCGTCGACACGCCGACCTGGGCGCAGCGCTGGGCGCACCAGCAGATCGACCCGCCCACCCGGCCGGCGGTGGTCTGCGACACGGTCAACCGGCGCTATCCGCCCGTCGACGGGACCACCACGCTCATCCTCGACCGCAGTCCCTACGGCTCGTACCTGGCGAACATCTGCGTCTCCACCATGCAGGGCACCACCGCACAGACCGAATCCGGCATCTACGACATGGTCTTCGTCGAACCGGACCGGACCGCGCAGATGCTCGACCGCACGCCCGGCCGGATCCGACTGATCGTCACCACCGACGGCGCGCGGGTCCGGGTCAACCGGTTGATGCGGGCCGACCCGGAACTGCGCGACCGGATCACCGTCGAGCTTCTGATCCTCGACGAAACGCGACCCTGACCGGCCGACCCGAGGCATCCCGGCTGACCGCCACGCCCCGGGTCGGCCGGGCGGCGACTACGCTCGACATGACGGGGGACCGGTCAGGCAAACGAAGCGGGTAGGTCGATGAGCGTTAGACGAATCATGGGCACCGAGGTCGAGTACGGCATCTCCGTGCCCGGCCAGGCCGGCGCCAACCCGATGGTCACCTCCTCGCAGGTGGTCAACGCCTACGGTGCCCGACCGGAACTGAACCGCGGTGGCCGGGCCCGGTGGGACTACGAGGAGGAGTCACCGCTGCGGGACGCCCGCGGTTTCACCTACTCCGGCGCGGCGTACGACCCGGCCGAGGCGCTCGCCGACGAGGACCTCGGCCTGGCCAACGTGATCCTGACCAACGGCGCCCGGCTCTACGTCGACCACGCGCACCCGGAGTACTCCACCCCCGAGGTGACCAACCCCCGCGACGTGGTCCGCTGGGACAAGGCGGGCGAGCGGGTGATGGCGGAGGCGGCGCGGCGGGCCGCCACGATCCCCGGCACCGCACCGATCCACCTCTACAAGAACAACACCGACAACAAGGGCGCCAGCTACGGCGCACACGAGAACTACCTCATGCGCCGGCAGACGCCGTTCGCCGACATCGTGGCGTACCTGACGCCGTTCTTCGTCACGCGACAGATCGTCTGCGGCGCCGGCCGCGTCGGCATCGGCCAGGACGGCGGCCAGAGCGGCTTCCAGATCTCCCAGCGCGCCGACTTCTTCGAGGTCGAGGTGGGCCTCGAGACCACCCTCAAACGGCCGATCATCAACACCCGCGACGAACCGCACGCCGACGCGGACAAGTACCGCCGCCTGCACGTCATCATCGGCGACGCGAACCTCTCGGAGATCTCCACCTATCTCAAGGTGGGCACCACCGCGTTGATCCTCACGATGATCGAGGAGAAGGCGCTCGGCCCGGACCTCGGCATCGCCGACCCCGTCGGCGAGCTGCGCGCGGTCAGTCACGACCCGTCGCTGTCGCATCTGATGCGGCTGCGCGACGGGCGTCGGCTCACCGCGATGGACGTGCAGTGGGCCTACCTGGAGCGGGTGCGCGCGTTCGTCGACGACCGCTACGGCAACGACGTCGACGAGCAGACCGCCGACGTGCTGGACCGGTGGGAGAACGTGCTCGACCGGCTGGGGCGCGACGTGATGCTCTGCGCCGACGAGCTGGACTGGGTGGCGAAGCTGCGGCTGCTGGAGGGTTACCGGGAGCGGGAGAAGCTCGGCTGGGGTTCGCACAAGCTCCAGCTGGTCGACCTGCAGTACTCCGACGTACGACCGGAGAAGGGCCTCTATCACCGGCTGGTCTCTCGTGGATCGATGAAGACGCTGCTCAGCGACGAGGAGAGCCGCACGGCGATGACGGAGCCGCCCGAGGACACCCGGGCCTACTTCCGCGGCCGCTGCCTCGCCCAGTACGCCTCGGAGGTGGTCGCCGCCAGCTGGGACTCGGTGATCTTCGACGTCGGTCGGGAGTCGCTGGTGCGGGTGCCGATGATGGAGCCGGAGCGGGGCACCCGGCGGCACGTCGGAGAGTTGTTCGACCGCTGTGCCAGCGCCAAGGATCTGCTGGAGACCCTGACCGGCGGCTGACCCACCGGTTCCCGTGCATCAGCTCTCCGTCCCCCGCGCGCCGGTACCGGCGCGCGGGGGACGTTTCGTCGCTCCCGCGAGGTAAGTTCATCGCAGGGAGATCGTGGAGGAGGCAACGATGGCCACTCGTGACAGCGGCGGTCAGTCGCAGTCGGGCAAGGCCCGTCAGGGCGAAGAGGTCGAGGACGTCACCGTCGAGGCGAACCCGGAGGTCGCCGAGCGGCACGCCGAGATCACCGAGGACGTCGACGACCTGCTCGACGAGATCGACTCCGTCCTCGAGGAAAACGCCGAAGAGTTCGTGAGAGGTTACGTGCAAAAAGGGGGTCAATGAGGCATATGTCCGATCCGCCCATTAGGTCGGACAAGGCGTACCCACGATGCCGACGAAGGCTGCCCCCTCACCACTCGGAAGGCCAGCGGACGGCACAGTTACTGCAAACCCTGCCACAACGCACGGGGCAAGGAGACCGCCCAACGGCTGTACGGCGGCACCCGTGAATACCACCTGCGGCGGCGGTACGGCATCGGGCAGAAGGAGTTCGACGAGCTGCTGGCCGAGCAGGGCGGGGTCTGCGGGGTGTGCGGTGACCCCGATCCGGAACATGTGGACCACGATCATCGCACCGGGTGGGTGCGCGGGATACTCTGCTTCAACTGCAACGGTGGTCTTGGCCAGTTCCGTGACAGTCCGACGAGGCTGGCCAGGGCCGTCACGTACCTGAGAGGAACCACGTGGCAGCGGGTTTTGATCCATCCGGGCGTCTTCCAGATGTGTTCACCAACGCGGGGACGTCCTCCTTCACGGCATTCCTGAGCAAGGTGGCCCCCGAGATGCTGCCGGGCCGTCGGGCGCTGCCCCCGGGCATGGCCGCCGACCTGGCCCCGCACGCCACCACGATTGTGGCCATCGCCGCGGCCGGTGGTGTCGTGATGGCCGGTGACCGGCGGGCCACCATGGGCAATCTGATCGCCCAGCGGGACATCGAGAAGGTGCACCCCGCCGACGCGTACTCGCTCGTGGGCATCGCCGGCACCGCCGGCATCGGCATCGAGCTGATGCGGCTGTTCCAGGTGGAGCTGGAGCACTACGAGAAGATCGAGGGCGCGATGCTCTCGCTCGACGGCAAGGCCAACCGGCTCGCCTCGATGATCCGCGGCAACCTGGGCGCGGCGATGCAGGGGCTGGCGGTGATTCCGTTGTTCGCCGGCTTCGACCTGGCGGCCAGCGACCCGGCTCGGGCCGGCCGGATCTTCAGTTTCGACGTCACCGGCGGCCCGTACGAGGAGACTGGCTACGACGCGATCGGCTCGGGTTCGCTGTTCGCCAGGTCGGCGTTGAAGAAGCGGTTCCGGACCGGGCTGTCCGTGGACGACGCGGTGCGGTTGGCGGTGGAGGCGCTCTACGACGCGGCCGACGACGACACCGCGACCGGTGGACCCGACCTGACCCGCCGGATCTACCCGGTGGTGATGACCGCGACGGCGGAGGGCACGCACCGGCTGACCGACGCGGAGACGTCGGCGATCGCGGAGAGCGTCGTCGCCGGTCGGATGGAGAATCCGGGCGGCTGAGCCGCCCGTCCGCAGCTGATCCCGTTTCCCCGAGTACCGCCGAAGGAGAGCCGCCGCCGTGGCCATGCAGTTCTACGCCTCGCCCGAGCAGATCATGCGCGACCGTTCCGAGTTGGCCCGCAAGGGCATCGCTCGGGGACGCAGCGCGGTGGTCGTCAGCTACGCCGGTGGGGTGCTCTTCGTTGCCGAGAATCTCTCCAGCACCCTGCACAAGGTCAGCGAGATCTACGACCGGATCGGTTTCGCCGCCGTGGGGCGGTACAACGAGTTCGAGAACCTGCGCCGGGCGGGTGTGCGGATGGCCGACCTCAACGGTCTGAGCTACGACCGTCGGGACGTCACCGGTCTGGCGTTGGCCAACTCGTACGCGCAGATTCTCGGCGCCATCTTCACCGAGCAGTCCAAGCCGTTCGAGGTGGAGATCTGCGTGGCGGAGGTCGGTGCCACGCCGGGGGAGGACTCGCTGTACCGGTGCACCTATGACGGGTCGGTGACCGACGAGCCGGGCCGGATGGCGATGGGCGGTCAGGCCGAGGCGATCTCCGGGGTGTTGAAGTCGCACCACCGGCCGGACATGTCGCTCGGCGATGCGGTGAAGGTGGCGGTGCAGGCGCTGGGCAGCGTCGGCGGTGAAGGCGGTGCCGCCCGTACGATCGCCGGCGATCAGCTGGAGGTGGCGATCCTGGACCGCAACCGGGTGGGTCGCACCTTCCGACGGATCACCGGGGCCGCGTTGACCGGGCTGCTGGACGGCGACGCGGCCGGCGAGGCGGCGGCGGAGGGCGACCGGGCGCAGACCCCGACGACGCCGACCGAGGAGGGGCACAAGCCGACCACCTCGGCCGGCTCCGCGGACCTGGAGGACAAGCCGGGCGACAAGTCCGACACCTGATCGTGATCCGAGCGGTGACGGCGTCCGAGCGGTTTCGACCGGTCGGGCGCCGCGTCGTTCGGAACCCGACCGGGCCGACGGTGCGCTGAGTCCGCCTGCTCCGGCTGGACTGGATCAGCGGCGGGCGAGCAGCGGCCGCACGAGTGCCCACCAGACCGTGGCGACCGCGTTGAAGACGCCCGTCCCGGGTGGGGCCGCCACGTTCGACGGGGCGACGCGGGCGGTCATCAGATGGGCGAGAACGCCGTCGCCGACGGTGCGTTCGGCCCGCAGACGTCGCCGACGGGCGCGTACCCAACCGCGGTGCCGCCACAGCCAGGCCCAGCCCCGGGTCTTCTGCCGCCCCCAGCCGCCAGCCAGCGCGGCGGCGAGCATGGCGACCTCGGTGAGCAGCAGCATCGGCGCCAGCAACACCAGGGTCCGGCCCTGATACGCGGTGAGCAGGGTGAGTAGTCGGTTGCGTTCGACCAGGTAGAGCTTGAGATCGTTGCGGGAGAACTCGTAATGGTGCCGGACCACGGCGTCGGGCACGTACTGCAGCCGTAGGCCGCGCTGCCACAGCCGCAGGCTGAGTTCGGTGTCCTCGTGGTAGGCGAAGTACTCGTCGGCGAAGCCGTCGAGGTCTGCCCAGCGGTGGCGGCTGATGACGAAGCAGCAGCCGCTCAGCGAGGGCACCACGGTGCGCCGGGCGTGGGCGCTGGCGGGTTCGCCGTTGCCGCCGGCCCAGGACAGGCCGGTGAAGTGCAGCGGATTGCCCGAGGTGTTGATCAGGTCGGGGTCGTGGGCGAGCCGGATGGAGGCCATGGCGGCGCCGACACCGGGCTCGGCGGCCACCGCGACGACCTTGGCGAGGGCGTCGGGAGCGACGATGGCGTCGGAGTTGACGAAGGCCAGCCAGTCGCCGGTGGCCTCGGCGGCACCGATGTTGCAGCCGCCGGAGTAGCCGGTGTTCGCCTCCGGCCGCAGGACCCGTACGCCCGGCAGGCCCTTGACCACGTCAATGCCGTCGCCGGTGCAGCCGTTGTCGACCACGACGAGGTCGATGTCGACTCCGGTGCTGGCCAGTACGGCCCGGGCGGCGTCGACCAGCCAGGGTTCGGCACCGTAGGCGAGCATCACGGCGGTGACGCGGGGCGGTCTCATGGTGTTCCTCCGCTGGTGGTGGCGGGCACCGGGGCCGCGACCGGTGGTGCGGGTGGTGCCGTCCGCCGGCGGCGCAGCAGGGCCACCATGACGGCGGCGGCCACCACGGAGCCGACGGTGTAGCCGAGTTCGACGCGCAGCGCGACGGGCAGTGGGGGCAGGGTCGCGACGGCCAGCGCGGCGACGCCGACGGTCCAGGCCAGGGCCTGGGCGTGGTGCCGGTCGCGGGCCAGCAGCGCCTGGCCGAGCACCATCGCCCACAGGTAGGCCAGGGTGGCCACCGACAGCCAGGCGAAGTCGCCGTGGCCGAGGACGTCCGGGGTGTCGAAGAGGGCCCGCACGAGCCATGGACCGAACAGGGCGGCGAGGATGCCACCGAGGGCCCCGAGGGCGGTGACGACGGCCAGGGACCGGCGGAGCAGCGTACGGAAGGCCGGTTCGTCGCCGATGGCGGCGGCGGTGGACAGGCCGGGCAGCAGCGCGGCCTGCATCGAGCCGAACACGAACAGGGGTATGCGGACCAGCACCAGCGCGGAGAGCAGTGCGCCGGCGGTGGCGACGTCGGTCGGGTCGAGCAGCCGTACGTTGATCACGCCGACGTTGACGACCACCTGGGCGAGCAGGCTGGAGACGGTGAGCAGGGTGAGGCCGCGGAGCAGGGGTGGCCAGGGGACCGCCGGTCCGCGGCCGATCGTCCGGACGATCGGTGCGGCGGTCAGCGCGACGGCGGCCAGTGGGGCCGCGACCAGCACCAGCGCGTAGGCCACGGGTGAATCCACGCCGGTGAGGGCGAGGATGGCGACCAGGCCGATGCGCAGCCCGCCGTCGAGGCCGAGTTGGGTGCCGTACCAGCCGAAGCGGCGCAGGCCGGAGAGCACCCCACGGGTGGTGTGCGCCACCGCCAGCGCGGCCAGTGCGCCGCCGAGGGCGGGCACCATCGCGGGGTCGCCGTCGAAGAGCCGCTCGGTGAGCAGGTCGGCGGCGCCGACGGTGAGCACGAGCAGCAGGCCGAGTACGGCGGCGGCGACGGCGGCGCCACGGGCCAGTACCGGTCCGGGCGGCAGGCCACGGGTGTGCCGGGCCGCGACGAGCCGGGCGACCTCCTGTTCCACGGGAAAGAACACGCCGATACCGAGGGTGAACACGACGGACCAGAGCACCGACAGCGAGGAGTAGTCGGCGGCGTCGAGGTTGTGCCCGGCCAGGGCGAGGTGGACGTACGCGGCCAGCCCGACCACGGCCAGTCCGATGCCGACGCCGACGGTGCCGGGCGGGACGAGACGGAGCAGGCGGCGCATCACCGGCGGATGAGGGCGAGGGTGAGCACGGCCACGGCCCGGCCGAGGTAGATCATCGCCTTGGCGGGGGAGTGACTGGGCGTGCCGGCCATCCGGCGGCGCATGGCGACCGGCACCTGCTGGATCCGGTAGCCGCGACGGGCGGCGTGCACGAGCGTCTCGACGGTGTCACCGAGATACTCGGCGGGGTACCAGCGGGCGAACATCTCGATCATTCGTCGGTTGGCCGCCCGGAAGCCGCTCGTGGTGTCGGTGAGCGTGGTGCCGGCCAGGCCGGACAGCACCAGCGACAGCATGCCCATCGCCCAGCGGCGCGGGCCGCGTACCGTGTATTCGCCCTCGCCGGCGAACCGGGCCCCGATGACCAGGTCATAGTCGTCGAGCAGGTCGACGAGCTTCGGTACGTACCGGGGGTCGTGCTGCCCGTCGGCGTCGACCTGTACCGCGACGTCGTATTCCTGGTCGTGGGCGTAGCGGTAGCCGAGCCGCATGGCGCCACCGACGCCGAGGTTGTACGGCAGTCGGGCGACGCGGGCACCGGCGGCGGCGGCGACGGCGGCGGTGTGGTCGGTGGAGCCGTCGTCGACGACGAGCACGTCGACGCCGGGCAGTTCGCCGCGGATCTCGCTGACGACGTCGCCGATGGAGGCAGCTTCGTTGAGCGCCGGAATGATGATGAGCAGCCGCTTGCCGTTAACCATCGTGGGACACCATCTCGGCCCGGTCCAGCCGTCGGGTCCACTCCGCCCGTTCCGCCCGTTCGGCCTCGACTTCGGCGCGGAGCAGGGCGAACTCCTCGGCGAGGGTGCGGGTCTCCTCCTCCAGCGCGCTGACCTCCCAGCTGAGGTGGATGCAGACCAGCAGGAGGAAGACGATGCCGAGGAAGAGCACCAGGCTGACCCCGGAGGCGACACCGAGTAGGTCCGCGACGCCGTCGAGCAGCCGGGGGAACAGCGAGAGCGGGATCACCACGAACAGCAGGCCGAGCCAGAGCATGCCGTACTTCTCGCGCAGTTGCCGACGGCGCAGCAGCTCGACGATTGTGCCCAGCAGGATCAGGCCGGTCAGGCCGGTGACGAGGGTGAGCTTCATACGACCTTCCACGGGGAGGGTGGAGCGGCGGGGGCGAACGCGTCGACCAGGGCGGCGTCCCAGTCCGGCAGGGACGGCAGCCCGGCCTCGGCCCACCGGCCGTGCCCTAGCACACTGTACGTCGGTCGGGGGGCGGGTCGCACGAATCGGGCACTTGTGGTGGGTCGGATCCGGTCCGGGTCGAGCCCGTGCCGGGCGAACACGGCGCGGGCCAGGCCGTACCAGGTGGTCTCGCCGGAGCAGGTGCCGTGGTAGATCCCGGGGGCGGCGCGTCCGGCGTGGGCGGCCTCGGCGAGCGCGACCAGGTGCCGGGCCAGTGCGTGGGACCAGGTCGGCTGCCCGCGCTGGTCGTCGACGACGTCGAGGGTGTCGCGGCGGTCGGCCAGGTCGAGCACGGTGGTGACGAAGTTGCGGCCGTGGGTGCCGTAGAGCCAGGCGGTCCGCACCACGTATCCGGTGTCGGGCAGCAGCCGGGTCACGGCCTGTTCGCCGATCAGTTTGCCGCGACCGTACGCGTTGAGCGGGGCGGTCGGCGCGTCCTCGGGGTACGGCGTGGTGGCGGTGCCGTCGAAGACGTAGTCGGTGGACAGGTGCAGCAGGCGGGCGCCGTGCGCGGCGCAGGCGGTGGCGAGGTGGGCGACGGCGTCACCGTTGACGGCGGTGGCGGACGACTCGTGTGTCTCGGCGCCGTCGACGTCGGTCCAGGCGGCGGTGTTGACCACCACGTCGTGGCCGGCGACGGCGGCGTGCACGGCGGCGGGGTCGGTGATGTCCAGGTCGGCGCGGGTGGCGGGGGTGACCTGGTGGTCCGGCCGAGCTTCGACGACGTCGACCAGGTCGCGTCCGAGCATCCCGCCGGCCCCGGTGACCAGGAACCTCATACGTTCGCCGTCTTCAGCGGTTCCCACCAGGCGCGGTTGTCCCGGTACCACCTGACGGTGTCGGCGAGTCCGGTGTCGAGGGTGATGCTGGGGGCGTACCCGAGCTCGTTGCTGATTTTTGTGATGTCGAGGGAGTAGCGGCGGTCGTGTCCCTTGCGGTCGGCGACGGGGGTCACCTGGTCCCAGCCGGCGTCGCAGGCGTCGAGCAGCCGGGCGGTCAGGTCCTTGTTGGTGAGTTCGGTGCCGCCGCCGATGTGGTAGACCTCGCCGGCGCGACCCTTGTGCTGGACGAGGGCGATGCCGCGGCAGTGGTCGTGCACGTGCAGCCAGTCGCGTACGTTGCCGCCGTCGCCGTAGAGCGGGACGGGGTGTCCGTCGAGGAGGTTCGTGACGAACAGCGGGACGACCTTCTCCGGGTACTGGTAGGGCCCGTAGTTGTTGGAGCAGCGGGTCACCACCACGGCGAGGCCGTGGGTGCGGTGGTAGGCCAGGGCGAGCAGGTCGGAGCCGGCCTTCGACGCCGAGTAGGGGGAGTTGGGGGCCAGCGGCCAGTCCTCGGACCAGGAGCCGTCGGCGATGGAGCCGTAGACCTCGTCGGTGGAGACGTGCACGAACCGGGCCACGCCGTGGCGTAGCGCGGCGTCGAGCAGGTTCTGGGTGCCGAGGACGTTCGTGGTGACGAAGGGTGCGGCGCCCGCGATGGAGCGGTCGACGTGGGACTCGGCGGCGAAGTGGACGACCACGTCGTGCCCGGCGACGGCCTCGTCGACCGCCTCTGGGTGACGGATGTCACCATGGACGAACCGCAGCCGGGGGTCGTCGGCCACCGGCGCGAGGTTTGCCAGGTTGCCGGAGTAGGTCAGCGCGTCGAGCACGGTGACCTGGGCCGGTTCCACCGCCGGTACGCCCGCCGCGCTGCCGCCGGGGACGCCGAGCAGCGTCCGGACGTATTCCGAGCCGATGAAGCCGGCGCCGCCGGTGACCAGGATCCTCACGGGTCCGGAAGTCTACGCGAAACGGCCACATCCGCAGCGCAGGCGACGCGCGGCGGTCCGTCCGGTTGCCGGTAGGCTCGCCCGGATGCGTGGAATCCTGCTCGCCGGTGGCACCGGAAGCCGGCTGTGGCCGATCACCCGGGCGGTGTCGAAACAGCTGATGCCGGTCTTCGACAAACCGATGATCTACTACCCGCTCTCCACCCTGGTGATGGCCGGGATGTCCGAGATCCTGGTGATCACCACACCGGAGGAGCAGGGCCAGTTCCAGCGGCTGCTCGGCGACGGCAGCCAGTTCGGGTTGCGGCTGGAGTACATCGCCCAGCCTCGGCCGGAGGGCATCGCGCAGGCGTTCGTGCTGGGCGCGGATTTCATCGGCGACGAGTCGGTGGCGTTGATCCTCGGCGACAACATCTTCCACGGGGTGGGTCTGGGTCGGCAGCTGGCCGCGGCCGGTGATCCGGTCGGTGGCCGGATCTTCGCGTACCCGGTGGCCAACCCGCAGGCGTACGGCGTGGTGCATTTCGACGCCGACGGCCGGGTGCTGTCGATCGAGGAGAAACCGCAGCGCCCGACGTCCCGGTACGCGGTGCCCGGCCTGTACTTCTACGACAACCGGGTGGTGGAGATCGCCCGGGGGCTCACCCCCAGCGCCCGGGGCGAGCTGGAGATCACGGCGGTGAACGAGGCGTACCGGCAGTGGGGTGAGCTGTCGGTCACCGTGCTCGACCGGGGGACCGCCTGGCTGGACACCGGCACCTTCACCTCGCTGATGCAGGCCGCCGAGTTCGTCCGGGTGATCGAGGAACGACAGGGCATGAAGATCGGCTGCGTGGAGGAGGCCGCCTGGCGGGCCGGGCTGATCGACGACGCGCGGTTGCGCGCCCTGGCCGAGCCGCTGACCCGCAGCGGCTACGGCGACTACCTGCTCGATCTGCTCACCGGTGGGCGGCAGGAGCCGACCGGCGAGTTCGGCGGGGCGGGGGTGGCCCGGTGAAGCTGCGGCCGCTGAGCGTCGAGGGTGCCTGGGAGATCACCCCGCAGCAGCACGGCGACCCGCGTGGGCTGTTCCTGGAGTGGTACCGCTTCGACCGGTTGGCCGAGGCGGTCGGGCATCCGCTGCGACTGGCCCAGGGCAACCTGTCCGTATCCGCCCGTGACGTGGTGCGCGGTATCCACTTCGCCGACGTACCACCGGGGCAGGCGAAGTACGTCACCTGCGTCCGGGGGGCGGTGCTCGACGTGGTCGTCGACCTGCGGGTCGGCTCGCCCACCTTCGGCCGGTGGGAGGGCGTGCGGCTGGACGACGTGGACCGGCGCGCGGTCTACCTGGCCGAGGGGCTGGGTCACGGCTTCTGCGCGTTGACCGACGACGCCACCCTCAGCTACCTCTGCTCGACCACGTACAACCCCTCGGCCGAGCACGCGGTGCACCCGCTCGACGAGGAGCTGGGCATCGACTGGCCGGCGACCGTGCCGCAGTTGTCCGCCCGCGACGCCGCCGCGCCCACCCTGGCGCAGGCCCGGTCGGCCGGGCTGCTGCCGGAGTACGACACCTGCCGGCGGTACGTCGCGACCCTCGCCGCCACGGCGGGTTCCACCGACGGCTGAGGTCGGCACGTGCCCCGACAGTGACGAACAGGGCCTCCGTACGGCTAATGTCTCATCATGGAACGGCGAATCTTCGGTCTGGAGACCGAGTACGGCGTCACCTGTACCTACCGCGGACAGCGGCGGCTGTCCCCCGACGAGGTGGCCCGGTACCTCTTCCGCCGGGTCGTGTCCTGGGGCCGGTCGAGCAACGTGTTCCTGCGCAACGGCGCACGGCTCTACCTGGACGTCGGCTCGCACCCCGAGTACGCCACCCCGGAGTGCGACTCGGTGGTCGACCTGGTGGCCCACGACCGGGCCGGTGAGCGGATCCTGGAGGGGCTGCTCATCGACGCGGAGAAGCGGCTGCACGACGAGGGCATCGCCGGCGAGATCTACCTGTTCAAGAACAACACCGACTCGGCCGGCAACTCGTACGGCTGCCACGAGAACTACCTGGTGTCCCGGCACGGTGAGTTCGGCCGGCTGGCCGACGTGCTGATCCCGTTCCTGGTCACCCGGCAGCTCATCTGCGGTGCCGGCAAGGTGTTGCAGACGCCGCGTGGGGCGGTCTACTGCCTGTCCCAGCGGGCCGAGCACATCTGGGAGGGGGTCTCCTCGGCCACCACCCGCAGCCGCCCGATCATCAACACCCGGGACGAGCCGCACGCCGACGCGGAACGGTACCGCCGGCTGCACGTCATCGTCGGCGACTCCAACATGAACGAGGTCACCACGCTGCTGAAGGTCGGCACCGCCGACATCGTGCTGCGGATGATCGAGGGTGGCGTGGTGATGCGCGACCTCACCCTGGAGAACCCGATCCGGGCGATCCGGGAGGTGTCGCACGACATCACCGGCCGGCGGAAGGTACGGCTGGCCTCGGGCAAGGAGATCAGCGCCCTGGAGATCCAGCAGGAATATCTGGCCAAGGCCACCGAGTTCGTCGAGCGCCGGGGCGGCGACCAGACCGCCAAGCGGGTGGTCGAGTTGTGGGGCCGGGTGCTGCGGGCGGTCGAGACCGGCGACCTGGAACCGGTCTCCCGGGAGATCGACTGGGTGACCAAGCTGCGCCTGATCGAGCGTTACCAGCGCAAGCACGACCTGCCGCTGTCGCACCCCCGGGTGGCACAGATGGATCTGGCGTACCACGACCTGCGCCGGGGGCGGGGCCTCTACGCGTTGCTGGAGCGGCGCGGCGAGGTGGACCGGGTGGCCACCGATCCGGAGATCTTCGAGGCGAAGGAGACACCGCCGCAGACGACCCGGGCCCGGCTGCGCGGCGAGTTCATCCGGCACGCCCAGGAGAAGCGGCGGGACTTCACCGTCGACTGGGTGCACCTGAAGCTCAACGACCAGGCGCAGCGGACCGTGCTCTGCAAGGATCCGTTCCGGGCGTACGACGAACGGGTGGAGCGGCTGATCGCCAGCATGTGACAGGGTCGACCGGGGCCGTGCCGACCGGCCGGCCCCGGGTAGGCTGGCCAGGCCATGATTTTTCCTGAACCGCCCACCCCGGGCGATCAACGGCAGAGCTGGCTCGAACGCCGCCGCGACAAGATCCGCGACGAGATCGAGCGTAACCGCCGTGGCGAGTACACCGTGCCCACCTGGGTGCTGGCCCTGGCTCTCGTCCTGATCGTCGGTGCCTGGGCCGCCCTGGTCATCTTCGCCTGAGGCGCGCGGGGCGGTCGCGCAGGTCGTCTCGTCAACCCGCGGCCGGTGCCGGGGGTGGCTGCGCCGTCAGGCGGGCGGCGTGCCGGCCGGCCGCTGCGGTGGCCAGGAAGTAGGCGTGGTCGGCGTCCAGCCCGCGTCCCATCGTCGACAACGGCACCGGACTGCGGCGCAGCGCCGCGTCCAGCCCGGCGGTGTCCACCCGCACCAGCGTGTGCCGCTGCGCCAGCGGTTCCACCGCGGCGTCGACCTCGGCGGCCAGCACGGGGTCCAGACCGTCGGGCACCACCAGCTCCGCGCGAGCCAGCGCCACCCGGCCGTACGCGGTGAGGCTGTGGTGCGACACGCCACGGTGCCGGGGACGCGGGTCGGCGGCGGAGATCCGCAGCGAGCCGACCGGGCGTCCACCGAGCGTGGCGACGGCGTTCACCGCCTCGCCGACGGCCACCCCGGAGAATCCCCAGCGGGTGCCGGTGCCGAGATTGCCCGGGCCCTGCGCCACCACCGCGACGTCCGCGCCGAGCACGTGCCGGGCGGCGAGCAGCCCGCTGTGCAGCGTCGAGGCCTCCAGATCACCCCCGAACGCCTGCCCCACGCTGATCGTGCCGACAAGCTCGTCGCGCAGTCCGGCGAGGGTGCGGGAGAACCAGGCGGGCAACGCCCCGCCGTCGGTGAGCAGGTACGCCACCCGCGCCCGCGGCGCGTCGGCTCGGATGCCGGCCAGGATCGCCGGCAGCGCGGAGTGCAGGTCGGCGGTCACCACCGGTAGACCGGCCAGGTCGTCGGCGGCCGCCAGCGTCGCCCGGTGCGGTGACGCCTCCTCGTCGACGCCGAGCAGGATCGGCTGCAACGGGGTGTAGCGGGCCTTGACCAGATGACCCGCGTCGCGGGAGTCGATCGCCTGCGGCGGATCCGGCGGCAACCGGTCCGGCAGCGCCACCACCAGGGCGTACCCCCCGGTACCCAGACCCATCAGCAGCGCACCGGCGTTGAGCAGCACCCGATCGCCCGGCTCGGGCTCACCGACCAGCGCCGGATAGGCCAGCGCCCGCATCGAGCCGCCGCCGTCCACCTCGACGTCCAGCTCCACCGCGCCGGCCCACCGCCGACGCACCCCCACCACCGCACCTGCCCGCCACCGCACCACCCCCGCACGCTAACCCCCCACCCCCCGCACCCCTCGCCCCACCCCGTCGATCTTGCACTTTCTGCCCCCGCGTAGCACAACAAAAGCGGCATACCGGCGACCACAAGTGCAAGATCGACGAGAAGGGGGAATTGGAGGTGGGGTGGGTGGCGTGGGGTGGCTGTGTGGGGGGTCAGGGCTGCTAGCGTCTACGGGGTGTCACGTAGTCGCACCGAACGGCTGGTCAACCTGGTGATCTGCCTGCTGTCCACGCGGCGGTTCCTGACCGCCGCGCAGATCGCCGCGACCGTGCCCGGTTACGAGCACGATCCGGACGACGCCCGCGAGCACGAGGCCTTCCAGCGCAAGTTCGAGCGGGACAAGGCCGAGCTGCGGGAGCTGGGCGTGCCGCTGGAGACCGGGACGGCGAGCGCCTTCGACGCGGAGCCCGGGTACCGGATCGCCCACCGGGAGTACGCGCTGCCCGACATCCCTCTCCAACCCGACGAGGCGGCCGCCGTGGGCATCGCCGCTCGACTGTGGCAGCACGCCGGCCTGGCCGCCGCCGCCTCGTCCGGGCTGGCGAAGCTGCGCGCCGCCGGCGTGGACGTGGATCCGCAGGCCACCCTCGGGCTGGAGCCGATGGTCACGGTCGACCCGGCGTTCGCGCCGCTGACCGCCGCCGCCCGTGACCGGCGGGAGGTCCGCTTCGACTACCGGGTGCCGGACCGCGACGCGCCCGCCCGGCGCCGCCTGCAACCGTGGGGAGTGGTCTGCTGGCGGGGCCGGTGGTACGTGGTCGGCCACGACCTGGACCGCGACGCCACCCGCTGCTTCCGACTCTCCCGGGTGGTGGGCCCGGTGCGGGCCACCGGCGAGCCGGGTGCCTACCAGCCGCCGACCGGCGTCGACCTGATCAGTCACGTGGCCCGCTGGTCCGGCCCGGTCGAGCGACCCGGCCGGGCGACCGTGCTGGTCACCCCGGGCCGGGCCGCCGGGTTGCGTCGCTGGGCGGTGGAGGTCACCGCCGGGCCCGACGCGGACCGGCTGGTGCTGCCGTACGGCGACGCCTGTTCGCTGGCCGGTCACCTCGTCGGCTACGGGCCCGACGTGCGGGTGGTCGACCCGCCCGAGGTGCGGGAGGCGGTCATCCAGCGGCTGAAGGAGATCGCCGCCCGACACGACTCGCTGGCGGTGGTCCGGTGAGCCGGCGGGACGAGCCGGCGCGCCGCGCGGCGGTGCGCGGAGGGTGGTCCTGGTGAGCGGTGTGGCGCCACGGGCCGGTTCCCGGGCCTCGGCGGACCGGCTGGCCCGGCTGCTGAACCTGGTGCCGTACCTGCTTGCCCGGCCCGGGATCGAGATCGCCGAGGCGGCCGGTGACCTGGGTGTCACCGAGCGGCAGCTGCGCGAGGACCTGGAGCTGTTGTGGGTCTGCGGGCTGCCCGGGTACGGCCCGGGCGACCTGATCGACATGGCCTTCGACGGTGACCGGGTGACCATCACCTACGACGCGGGCATCGACCGGCCGCTGCGGCTCACCCCGGACGAGGCGCTGGCGCTGGTGGTGGCGTTGCGGATGCTCGCCGAGACGCCCGGGGTGGCGAACCGGGAAGCGGTCGAGCGGGCCCTCGCGAAGATCGAGGACGCGGCCGGTGACCTGGTCGCCGCGCCGGTCGAGGTGCGGCTGCCCGGTGACACCGGGCGGGTGGAACAGTTGCGGGCCGCCGTGGAGGGCGGTCGCGCGCTGCGGATCACGTATTACACGCCCGCCCGGGACGAGACCACCGAGCGGGTCATCGACCCGCTGCGGGTGCTGATGATCGGTGGCCGGACGTACGTGGAGGCGTGGTGCCGCCGCGCCGAGGCGGTGCGGCTGTTCCGGGCCGACCGGATCGACGCGGTGACCGCGCTGGCCGAACCCGCCGTGGTACCCCCGCAGGCCCAGCCGCACGACCTGCGTCACGGTGCGTTCCGGCCCTCGCCCGACCTGCCCCTGATCACGTTGCGGATCGGTCGGGGCGAACGGTGGATCACCGAGTACTACCCGTGTGAGCGGGTGGAGTCCGACGGCGAGCGGTGGTTGGTGTCGCTGCGCGTCACCGATCTCGGTTGGGCCCGTCGGTTCGTGCTGGGTCTCGGCCCGGACGTCGAGGTCGTCGCACCGGCCGAGCTGGCCGAGCAGATCCACGAGTCGGCGGTGGCGGCCCTGGAGGCGTACGCCCACCCGGTGCCGGCCGGCGCGGACCCGGCGGCGGCCGGCGACAGGCGGTAGGCTGGCCGGCGTGCTGAAGTGGATCGTGCTCGCGCTCGTGCTGGTGCCGTTGGTTCTGCTCGCGCTGGCGGTACGACCCGTGCTGGCGCGACTGCCCCGGCTGCGCCGGGCGGCGCTGGCGCTGCAGCGACGGGCCGACGAGGCGACCGCGCTGCGCGAGGCGGCGGAGAGTCTCCAGCAGCGGGCGGAGGGCTTGCAGAGCCGGCTTGAGACGACCCAGCAGCGGCTCACCGTGATCAAGGCGCGTCGCGGCGACTGAGGCCCGTCCACCGGCGTCACGTCCCGCGCGGTGCGCATTCCTGCCCGTACGGTGCGTTCTGCTGCACGCGGCGTCGCGGCTTCGCGCAGAATGATCCAGCCGCACGGTTGACGGGACACTCGCGGTTGGCCGAGACTTCACCCGCCGGGACGAACCACCACCGCCCCGGCGGGTGGCAACGGCCTTCGTCGCACGTACGATGGGCTGCGGAACCACCCTCATCGACACAGTGCGACTGGAGCCCTCCATGCATGCCCTCAAGCCCTGGCACATCGCCGTACTCGTGGTCGTGCTGATCCTGCTCTTCGGCGCGAAGCGGCTCCCCGACGCCGCCCGGTCCCTCGGCCGCTCGCTGCGGATCATCAAGGCCGAGACGAAGAGCCTGGCCGACGACGACCGCGACCTCGCCGGCAAGGCCGACGCGCAGGCCGGCTACCAGCCGTACCCGCCGCAGCAGCCGGCGCCGCAGCAGCAGCCCTACCAGGGCACCGTGCAGCAGCCGGTCGTCGACCCGGTGCAGCGCGTCCGCGAGAACTGACCCCCGGGTCCGGTAATCGTGGCCTTCGGACTCCGCAAGCGCGGACCGAGCAGCTTCGAGCGGGCCGCCGACGGCTCGATGACCCTCGTCGAGCACATCCGCGAGCTACGCAACCGGCTGTTCAAGGCGTCGCTGGGCATCCTGATCGGCTTCGGCTTCGGTCTCTGGCTGGCCGGCCCCGTCCGTGAGTTGCTGTCTCAGCCCTACTGCCAGTTGCCCGGCAGTCAACTGCCCGACGGCCGGTGCAACTTCGTCCAGCTCGGTCCGGCGGACCTGTTCCTGCTGAACCTGAAGATCGGTCTGTGGGTCGGTCTGATCCTCGCCGCGCCGGTCTGGCTCTACCAGCTGTGGGCCTTCATCGCACCGGGCCTGCACCGTCACGAGCGGCGGTACGCGTACGCCTTCACCGCCCTGGCCGCACCGTTGTTCGCGGCCGGTGCCGTGCTGGCGTACTTCGTCGCCTCGAAGGGGCTGGAGTTCCTGCTGGAGATCTCCGGCGATGACATCAACACCACGCTCGACATCACCCGCTACATATCGTTCATCACCAACCTGATCCTGATGTTCGGGGTGGCGTTCGAGTTTCCGTTGATCGTGCTGATGCTCAACTTCGTCGGCATTGCCAGCGCGAAGCGGTTGCTCAGCTGGTGGCGGGTCGCCGTGTTCGTCTTCTTCGCCTTCTCGGCGGTGGTCACCCCCACGCCGGATCCGTTCGGCATGAGCGCGCTGGCGTTGTGCCTGTGCGCGCTCTATTTCGCCGCGGTCGGCGTCGCGTTCCTCAACGACAAGCGCCGGGGACGCGGCAAGGAGATCTATGCCGGCATCGACGACGACGAGGTCTCCCCGCTGGAGTTCGACCGGGAGCCGGTCGAGGCGGGGCAGCGGGTCGACGCCAGCGGCCCGATCGACGCCCCCGCACCTGTCGCCGCGCCGGCTCCGATCGACCGACGGTATGACGACGTGACCTGACGCGCGACGTGTGACGGATGAACGCGGCAAGCCTTCCCCGGGTGGAAGGCTTGCCGCGTTTTCGGTGACCGCGATCGGCGATGGAACCCCGGTGCGGCCGCACCGGTTACCCGACAGCAGCGCCACCGTCAGCCGGAGAGTCGGCAATCCGTCAACCGGTTGCTCACGGTCAGCGACGGGGTAAGGGGCTGAATACGATAAGTCGACGTTCCCGGCGAGAGAGAGGCTCAGTGCGTCGTCCGACGTTCCGCCGTCCGCCCGCCGTCCGGCGGGGGCCCGACGCCTCACCAGCGCGCCCAGCGGTCGCCGTCGCCCGTCTCGCCATCATGGGAGCCGCCGCCGTGGGCGTCGGCCTGCTCATCGGTGCCCTGTCGAGCGATCCGGCCAGTGCGGACAGCGCCGGTCTGCCCTCGGCCGGCGCGGATCGGCACGAGCGCGAACGCGACCGGCCCGCCTCGCCCCTCGACGAACTGGTCACCGGCCTCGTCGAACGTCCGGACGTCCGGCGTTCCGGCGAGGACCGGAGTTCGACGCGGAGCTTGCCGGTCACCGGTCGGCGGGATGACGACCGCCGTGCCGACAAAGGCGGGGCGCGTAGTGGCCGTCCGGCGCAGCCACCAGCGACCGCGCGTACCGGTCGGGTGTCGACGCCCGACGGTCCGTCCGCCGACCGGTCACCGGGCAGCCGCTCACCGGCTGACCGGTCCCTGACCAGCCGCCCACCGGGTGACCGTGCGGTGGCTGCCCGGACGCCGCGCGACCGGTCGTCGAAGGGCTCCGGCTCGGTCGGGCATACGCTGGTGACGCCGCCGAGCCGGTCGGCCGCGCCGATCGTCGGCGACCGGCCTCCGGCGCCGGAAGCCGGCCCGGCGCTGCCGTCCCTGCCGGAAGCCGGCCCGGCGCTGCCGCCCCTGCCGGAGGTGACCCGGGCCGCGACCGGCCTGGTGCCTCCGCCCGTCCCGGCCCTGCCCGCGACGGGCCTGACAGAGCTGCCCGCGACGGGGCTGACGGCGCTGTCCGCGACGGGCCTGACGGTGCTGCCCGGGACGGATGCCGTCATCGTGCGAGCGCAGGCTGTTCTGCGACCGGTGCTGGTCACGGCCGTCGCGGCGGTGGGGTCCGGGGTGGCAACGGCGGCGACGCAGCTCACGCAGCTCACGCAGCTCACGGACCGGGTCACCGGCACGCTTCCCGTCCTGCCGCCAGGTTCCGCCGCCGGGCCGTACACCGGGGGTGGACCGACGTCGTGGACGTCGACAAGTGACCCTGTCGCAGGTGTGCCGCCGCCGGCTCTGTCGCAGGCACCAGATCCGCCACCCGCCGCGGCACCGAGGGCCACATCGCCGCGCGAGGTGACGCCGGCCGTGCCCATGGCCGGGGTGGGGCTCGGGTGGCATCGATCCTCCGCCGGTATCTCTGGCGCCGGATCCGGGTCGACGCCGGCACCGACCCGCCTACCGCAGCGTCCTCATCCGCCCGCTGGCGACGGTGTCACGGGTGCCGACGGCGGCCCCGCCCCACTGCGGGGAATGGTCCTCGACGGGTGCCAGGTGCCGCCGACAGCCAACGCTCGGACCGATGTCCCCGCGCCCCGCAGGTACGCGGGCCGTTTCCCCGGAGTGAGCGCCCGACCCGGCTGAGTCCGCCCTGACCCGCCCGCGCCGCCGGGATTCCACCGGCTGGTCGCCCGGCGTGGTCGTACGGGTGCCCGGGGCCGTCGTGTGGCCGACGTCCCCCGGGCCGGGCCCAGTCCGTTCGCGCGTGGCCGACCTGCGGGGTCCCGTCCAGGGGACCGGCAGCCGCTACGCCACGCGTACCTCAGATCGGAGCTACGTGGTGATCCGCGTTGTGATTGGCGAAAGTATGGGTCTGCTGCGCAGTGCGTTGTGCGCGGCACTGGCGGGTGAGGAGGACATCGAGGTCGTCGCCGAGGCGACGGGCATCGGTGACCTGCCCGCGTTGGTACGTCGACACCTGCCGGACGTGGTGCTTGTGGACCTCGCGTCCGGTGTTCCCGAGCCGGTGGCAGTGATCACCGAGATCACCGGGGCGGCACCCGCGACAGCGGTGCTGGCCCTCAGTGACCGGTGGAGCCGGGGCCTGGTGACGGAGGCGTTGACGGCCGGAGCGCAGGGGCTGGTCGGCAAGGACGAGCCGCTGCACGAGCTGGTCCGGACGGTGCGGGCGCTCGCGGTGGGGGAGCGGGTCATCGACGTGACCGCCGCCGCGACAGCGCTGCGGCCCGCCACGGGCCCGCTGACGCCTCGGGAGGCCGAGGTGCTGCGGATGGCCGCCGAAGGGCTGCCGCTCAAGGAGATCGCCCACCGGTTGTTCCTGGCGCACGGCACGGTGCGTAACCACCTGTCGGCGATCATGCGCAAGACCGGTGCCCGCAACCGGATGGAGGCGGTCCTGCTCGCGCGCCGTGACGGCTGGATGTGACCGTGGCTGGGGCCGCCGCGCGGCGGCCCCAGCCGACCGTCGCCCGCCCGACGGGCGAAACCGGCCCGGGCGG
>NZ_JBAGKI010000089.1:0-22174 GCF_036689795.1 Micromonospora palythoicola
CCCCCGGGGGGCCCTGTCAGCGCGGTCGCGCGCGGGTGTCGCGGTGCCCCCCGCGGGGGGCCGGGGGGGCTGTCACCCCCCCCCCCCCCCCCGCCGGTCCTGTCGCGGCGACCTAGCCGGCGAGGCCCTGCTTGAGCGCGGCACCGATGCGCACCGCCCGCTTCGCGGTCAGCGCGGTCGCCTCCAGCGCGATGTGGTCGGGCGCGGTCTCGCCGTTGTTGCTGGTGTGCGAGGCACCGTACGGGTTGCCGGCGGTGAACTGGCTCGGCTCGGTGTACCCGGGGGTGACCACGATCCCGCCCCAGTGGTAGAAGACGTGGAACAGCGACAGCAGCGTCGACTCCTGCCCGCCGTGCTCGGTGGCGGTGGAGGTGAAGCCGGAGTAGACCTTGTTCGCCAGCGCCCCCTGGGCCCACAGCGGGCCGGTGGTGTCGATGAACTGCTTGAGCTGGGCGGCGATCAGGCCGTAGCGGGTCGGCGAACCGAAGATCACCACGTCCGCCCAGCTGAGGTCGTCCGGCTGTGCCTCCTCCACGTTCTGGGTCTCCAACCGGTGCGCCTGCCATCCCGAGTTGGAGCGGATCGCCTCGTCCGGCGCCAGCTCGCGCACCTTGCGCAGCCGGACCTCCGCGCCCGCCTCACCGGCGGCCTCCGCCGCCGCCTGCGCCATCTGGTAGGTGATGCCGGTCGCGCTGTAGTAGATCACCGCCACCTTGACCTGTGCCGCCATCGCTCGTCCTTCCTCATCGGGATCAGCTCCGGCGACTACCCGATGTTTGCGGCGACAAACATCGGTCGGTGTCCACCGGTCCCGCTCGGCTGATTTCCGGTGGCCCGCACCGGCGGGCAGGTGGCAGGCTGACCGGTGATGGAGATCAGGATCGCGACCGCCGACGACTGGCCCGGCATCTGGCCCTTCCTGCACGAGATCGTCGCCGCGGGTGAGACGTACACCTGGCCCCGGGACGTCGACGAGGCGCGGGCCCGGCAGATGTGGCTGGTGCCCCCGCCCGGGCGCACCGTGGTCGCCGTCGACACCGACGGCACGGTGCTCGGCTCGGCGAAGCTGACCCCCAACCAGCTCGGCCCCGGGGCGCACGTCGCCAACGCCAGTTTCATGGTCGCCCCGGCGGCGGCCGGGCGCGGCGTCGGGCGGGCCCTCGGCGAGTACGTGCTGAACCTGGCCCGCGCCGACGGCTACCGGGCGATGCAGTTCAACGCGGTGGTGGCGGTCAACACCCGTGCGGTGGCGCTGTGGCGGTCGCTCGGCTTCGAGGTGGTGGGGCGGATCCCGGAGGGCTTCCGACACTCCACCGAGGGCTACGTCGACCTGCTGGTGATGCACCGGTGGCTCTGAGCGGTGCGCCGGCCGTCGCCGGATAGCCTGGGCCGGTGATGCTGCCCCTGCCGACCGGCGAGTTCCAGGCGTACCTGTTCGACTGCGACGGCACGATCGTCGACTCGATGCCCCAGCACTACACCGCGTGGCGGGACACCCTCGACCGGTGGGGTTGTGCCTTCCCCGAGGACCTCTTCTACGCCTGGGCCGGGCGACCGACCGCGGACATCGTCGTCGCCCTGAACGAACAGCACGGCCTGGACATGCCGGTGGAGACGGTCGTCGCCCACCGCGAGACCCGTTTCCAGCAGCTGCTGCCCACCGCCACCGGTATCCCCGGGGTGCTCCGGCACATCGACGACGCGCACGGCCGCATCCCGTTCGCCGTGGTCTCCGGCAGCACCCGGGAGGCGGTCACCGCCTCACTCGACGCGCTGGGCATCCTCGACCGATTCGACGTGCTGGTCTGCGCGGGCGACTACGCCCGTCCCAAGCCCGACCCGGAGCCGTTCCTGCGCGCCGCCGAACTGCTCGGCGTACCGCCGACGTCCTGTCTGGTCTTCGAGGACGCGGACCTGGGCATCGAGGCGGCGACCGCGGCGGGCATGGCCGCCGTCCGGGTGCCGCCGCCGCGCCGGGGCTGACTGCGCGGCTTGCTCAAGATATCCGCAAGTTGCGTGGTTCACAGTTCTCGGACAGGTAGGAAAACGTCATCCTGATGACACCGGTGCCGGCGATCCGCGTCGCCGCCCCGCACCGGTCGACCTGAACGGGGGATCGCGCTCCGCCACCAACGATGTTGGCGTAGCGCGATCAGGGGAGCCGCCCGGCCATCGGGCCGGTCGTGTTGTCGGTGCCCGCACCTATGCTGCCGTCGACCACCGAGTGGAAGGCGGCCGACGTCGTGGCAGCTCCCGGCACGATCGCGCTGAGCGGCTCCGAGGCCCTCGCGCTGCGGATGACCAGCCTGTTGCTGCGCCCCCATCCCAGCGTCGCCGCGCCGACGACGGTGGCCGACGTGGTGGAGTGGTTCGGCGCCATGCAGGCTCAGGACCTGGCCAGCGGCATGTGGTCGCTCGGCGTACGGCTGCCCGGGTTCACCCAGGCCGAGGTGCACGCCGCGTTGGAGCGCCGCGAGGCCCTGCGGACCTGGCCGATGCGCGGCACCATCCACCTGGTGCCGGCCCGCGACGCCCGCTGGCAGTTGGAGCTGACCGGCGTACGCGCGCTCGCCGGTGCGGCCAAGCGACGCGATTTCCTCGGGCTGTCGGAAGCGGAGGCGGACCGCGCGGCCGACGTGCTGGGCGACGCCCTCGCCGACGGCGGCCGGCTGACCCGCGCCGAGTGCGTGGCCACGCTCGTCGCGGCCGGCATCGACGGCGCCGGCCAACGCGGCTACCACCTGCTGTGGTACGCGGCCCAGCGCGGCGTCACCTGCATCGCCCCCAACATCGGCACCGAACAGACCTTCGCCCTGCTCGACGAGTGGGCGCCCGGCCAGCGCCAGCTCGACCGCGACGAGGCGCTGGCCACCCTGGCGCTGCGCTACTTCCGCGGCCACGGCCCGACCACCCGGCAGGACTTCGCCGGCTGGACCGGCCTGACCGCCGCCGACGCCAAACGCGGCATCGCCGCCGCCGGTGCCGACCTGACCACCGTGCTCGTCGACGGCGTCGAGGCGGTGCTGCACACGCCCCTGCTGGACGCGCCCCGCGCCGCGGTGGACGACGTGCTGACCCTGCCCGGCTTCGACGAGTACCTGCTCGGCTACAAGGACCGCGCGCTGATGCTCGACCCGGAGCACAAGCAGGCCATCATCCCCGGTGGCAACGGGGTCTTCCAGGCCACCGTCGTGGTCGGCGGCCGGGTGGTGGGCACCTGGAAACGCAGCCTGGCCAAGACCCGGGTCACCCTGACCGTGCATCCGCTCGTCGACCTCGACCCGGCCCGCCGCGAGCAGGTCGAGCAGGCGCTGCACCGGTACGCCGACTTCCTCGCTCTGCCGCCCCGGATCACCTGGAACGACTGAACCCGGCACCGACCACGGCGAACAGGCTGGTGAGCCCCGCCAACACCGCGACCGGCCCGCCCGGCCCGAGCGACGGGCGGACCGCGGGGACGACCGGGCCGAGGAACACCTCGGCGTAGTTGGCCGTGACAACGACGGCGGCCACTATCGTGACGACACCGAGCCCACCGGCCACCAGCGGCAGCCACCCTCGACGGCCCGGCCCGACGAGCGTCCACGCGGTGACCACGTTGAGCAGCACGGCCGCGCCGACATACCAGGCCCATCCGGGGAACTCGGTGAGACGTACGGCTCGGTCGCCGTACCAGGCCCAGGGCAGGCCGACGGCCGCGACGAGGGCTCCTGCCGCGCCAGCGACCGCAGTGGCTCGAACGACGACCTTCGACATCACGTCCTTCCACCACGTCTGCTGGCCGTTACCCGGACCATGGCACGGGTCCGCAACCGGCAGGCGACCTCCAGGTCGGCACCGCCCTTCAGGACGTCAGGTCGGCGGTCAGGAAGTCGCGCACCGTGTCGGAAATGGTCGGCCAGTCGGCGGCGAACTCGTAGAAGTGATGATCGGCCTGGCTCTCGATCAGGTCGGCTCGGGGTATCCCGGCGACCAGAGCCTCGGCGTGCGCGAACGGCACCGCACCATCGCGGCGGCTGGCGATCACCAGGGCCGGTTGGGTGACCTGCCCGGTGAGGTCATCCCGGGGGCGCAGGTCGTTGCGGAACCCGGCGCCGGAACGCATCCGGGAGAAGAGCCAGACCAGTCGCGTACGCTGCGCCGGGGTCAGCCCGGCCAGCACCTGGTCCGCCGGAGGGGTGGCCAGGCCGGCGAGCAGTTGCCGTAAGCCCCGGTCCGGCGCACGGCGCAGCAGTGACCGCATCCCGCCCCACGTCACGCCCTCGGTCCGGGGCGAGAACATCAGCCCCGCCAGGAGGCGGGTACGGCGGTCCGGATAGGGCAGCGGCCCCAGCGCGCCCTGCAGAATCAGCCGCTCCACCAGGTCCGGATGACGGGCCGCGAAGGCCACCGCGGTCGGTCCGCCCGCGGAGATGCCGACCGCCGCCGTGACCCGCTCGAAGCCCAGGTGCCGACACAGTTCGGCGGTCACGTCGGCGAAGCCGGGCACGGTCGTGCCGGTGGTGACAGGAGTACGGCCGTACCCCGGACGCGACGGCGCCAGCACGGAGATGTCCGCGTCGGCGTAGACCCGCTCGTCCAAGGTCAGACCGGCGCGCATGTGACCACCGTGAAACACCACGACGACCGCGGCCCCGCGCTGGTCCAACCGATACTCCACCGGGCCGGCGGACAGGGTCACGATGGTCGTCGGCCGCTCCATCATGGAGGTCATCGGGTCGACACCCCGCTGCGGACCTCGCCCGCCGCGATCCGGGACGCCGCCGTGCGCAGAACACCGGGCACGAGCCGGCGATGCAGGACCGACAGCGGAGGCCAGACCAGGCGTGCCAGCCAGCGGTCGTAGCGTAGGAATGTTCCGAGAGCCACGCTGTCACCGCTTGCCTGGACGACCAGGTTGGCGGCCAGGAACCACGAGGCGGCCTCGAGTCGGATCCATTCCACACCCTGCTCGCCGGTCTGCCAGCCGGCTACGGTGTTCGCCGATGCGGTCCGGCTGAGCCGCAGGCCCAGCAGGCCCCGCCACAGAAACAGTTCGATGGCGTCGGGCGTGTCACCGAACATCACCCGAGCCCACCGTTCGGCCGTTGCGGCGACGTCGGTCGTCAGCACGAAGTGGTCGGCGTAGTCGATCCGGGACAGGGAGCTGAGGGTACGCACCGACGCGGGCACACGTTCGGTCCCGACGGTGCTGGCGGTGCCGCCTACGGTCATGGTGACAGCTCCATTCCTAATATACGGTGGCGTATATAGCTACGGTAGCGGATGTATACGGTGGTGTACACAACGGAACGAGGTGAGACGCAGTGGCTGTCACCCGCACGCCCCGCGACCGGTGGATCGAGGAGGGCCTGCTGGTCTTGGCCGAGGGCGGCCCGGACGCCGTCCGGGTCGAGGTGCTCGCGAAGCGGCTCGGCGTCACCAAGGGCGGCTTCTACGGCTTCTTCGAGGACCGTGAGGCGCTGCTACGCGCGATGCTCGACGTGTGGCAGCGCGAGAGCACGGACGAGGTGATCGCGCGCGTCCAACGTGAGGGGGGCGACCCGCGCAGCCAGATCCAGCGGGCCGGCGTGCTCACGTTCTCAGGTAGCCGGTTGCTGCCGATCGACCTCGCGATCCGCGCCTGGGCGCGGCGCGATGAGGTGGTCGCCGAGCGGCTGCGCGCGGTGGACAACCGGCGGATGGCGCTGCTGCGCCAGATGATCGGCACCTTCTGTTCGGACCCGGAGGAGATCGAGGCCCGCGCCCTGCTCGCCTTCTGCATGGCGATCGGCGTGCACTTCCTGGCCGCCGATCACGAGCAGCACACCCGACGTGCGGTGACGCAGCGTGCGGTCGACCTGTTGTTCGATCGCGCGCCCCGACCCGCAGCGGCCGAAACAGCGACACGCAAGCGCTGATATCCCCGGCGCGAGGCCGTGTGCGTTGCGGACGGTTGCGCACAGCGCTGTGCCACGTCGGCATTTCGCGCGGCCAGAAGAGCGCCCAGCCCACGAGGGACGGGCACTCCTGCGCGGGTCCGGGGCAGGTCCGACCAGCGACCTGAGCGACGAACGCGTGACACGCGGACGAGGCAAAGGTCAACGCCGGGCCGCGCCGTCGGGCTCGTGTTCTGCCTCCGGCAGAGTCCGTTGGCTATGTCGCGCCGCCGCTGCTTGGCTGGGCGGCATGGAGATACTGGTGCTGGGCGGGACGGCGTGGCTGGGGCGGGAGGTGGCCCGACAGGCCGTCGAACGGGGACACGCTGTCACCTGCCTGGCCCGTGGCGAGAGCGGCGCGGTGCCGGACGGTGCGACCCTGGTCGCTGCGGACCGGAGCGACCCTGCGGCGTACGGCGCGTTGGGTGACCGCGACTGGGACGCCGTCATCGAGGTGTCGTGGCAGCCCGGCTTCGTCCGCCAGGCCCTGCGTGCGCTTGGCGACCGGGCCCGGCACTGGTGCTACGTCTCGTCGGTCAGCGCCTACGCCAGCCACGACACACCCGGCGCCGACGAGTCGGCGGCGACCCTCCCGGCGACGGTTCGGGAAGTGGTCGACCGTGCCGAGTACGGCGAGGCGAAGGTGGCCTGCGAGCGGTTCTCCACGACCGAGGTGGCAGACCGGTTGCTGGTGGCCCGCGCCGGGTTGATCGGCGGCCCCGGCGACCACACCGATCGCTCCGGCTACTGGGTGGCGCGGGCCGCTCGCGCCCCCGAGGCGCCGATGCTGGTACCCCGTACCCCCGATCTGCCCACGCAGGTGGTGGACGTGCGCGATCTGGCCGCCTGGCTGCTGGACAGCGCCGCAGCCGGCACGGTCGGCACGTTCAACGCGGTCGGGCCGGTGGTGCCCTTCGGTGAGTGGGTCGCGCTGTGCCGGGCGGTCGGCGGGCACACCGGACCGGTGGTCGACGTCGACGCCGACTGGCTGGTGGCCCGCGGCGTGGCCCAGTACATGGGCCCGGAGTCGCTGCCGATGTGGCTGGTCGAGCCGGGCCACTCCGGCTGGTCGGCGCGCAGCGGCGCGGCGGCCCTCGCCGCCGGGCTGCGCCACCGGCCGCGCCCGGACCTGCTGGCGGACACCCTAGCCTGGGAACGCGAGGCCGGACTGCACCGCGACCGGCGCGCCGGCCTGAGTACCGGCCGAGAAGCCGAGCTGCTCGACATCCTGGCCCAACGCTAGTGCCCCGTCTCCAGGAGGCGACAACTTCGGGGGTGTTGCTGCATCGCCGCAGCCTGAGGCGGCAACATCCCCGAAGTTGTAGGCGGCCCGCCCGGCCCCGGGAGGGACGGGCGCTTTCGCGGGTCTGGGTCAGGTCCGATCAGCAACCTGGGCGACGAAGGCACGCCACGCGGACGGGGCGAAGGTCAGCGCGGGACCGTTCGGGTTCTTCGAGTCGCGGACCCCCACGACGCCGGGAAGATTGTCGGCGACCTCGACACAGTTACCGCCGCTCGCGCCGCTGCGGGTGCTCTTGCGCCACCGGGCGTTACTGAGGTCCATGATGGCTCTCAACTTCCTTCAACAGTTCGATGGACTGCCGGCGTGGTAGCGCCTCGTTCCGCACGCTCTCCCACCTCGCTTGAAGCGTAGCCACATCGTCATCCTTGTCGACGACGTCCCCGCCGAGCTGATTCTCAAGGTGGGCGACCCAGACGCCCTCATTGGACCGTGCCAGTGCAAACGGCCCGGACAGCCCGACGTGCAGGCCGCTGCCAAGGGGGATCACGTTGACGTGAACGTGCGGAAGCTCGGCCAGCGCGATCAGGTGAGCGACTTGCTGGGCCATGATGCCGCCGAGGCCATCGCCGGTACGGCGAAGGGCGGCCTCGTCCAGCACGGCGACGAACTGCGGCGGGCGTTCGCCGGTCAGGATCGACTGTCTGTCGATACGCGCTTTGACGCGCTGCTCGACCTCGTCATCAGTCAGGCTGTCCACAGTTCGAAGCACCGCACGGGCATAGTGCTCCACCTGCAACAGGCCCGGGATCAGGTTGGGTTCGAAGTAGCGGAGTTGCGTCGCGCCGCGTTCGGCGTCGAGCCATGGCAGGAACCAGGAGGGTGTGCCGAGCTTCATCGCCAGCCGCTCGAACAGGCCACCGGTGCTCAGCGCGCGGTCGGCGCCTCGGGCGAAGTCCAACGTCAACGCCCGAGTGCCACCCTCGACGGCGCTGACGTGGGAGGCGCTGAAGCCCGCGCCACGACCGAATGCCTCCTGCGTCATGCCGGCCGCTCCCCGCGCCCGGCGGATCTCGCCCACGATGAAGGACGCCACCGGGTTTGGCGTGTCACGCATTCAGGGCTCCTCACACTGAAGATCGACTAGCCATGTCGCCACCGAGTCAGCAGCCGTTTCGCCAGCTCAGTCCAGACGACGAAAGCACCTTCCGAGAGTAACGGCCGCCCTAGCAGAGTGTCACCAGCGGAACCGCGGACGTGGCACGGCCCGTCGGCGGGACCAGCACCGGGCCGCCCGACGGGCGAGCACTCTCGGGCGGCCCTCCCCCACTCTGTCGACTGAGGAGGCCCACGGTGCCCGTTCCGGAGCCCACCACCGCCATGTCCGCGTTCCGCCGGCCGGCCCGCCTTGATCGTCGCCATGTCGGGTGACGCGGGAGGACGGCACCCCTCGGGTCTCCCCCGGCGTGTACCTCCTGGACCGGGCGGCCTCCCCGCAGTTCGCCAGCCCGATCCTGGTGCGGGTGATCCGCGAGTTGCCCGACCGGCACCCGCCGCACGGGTGGACCTGGGTGGACTGCTATCAGCTCGACCGGCACGGCGATGCGACGGAGAAGCGGCAGTTGTTCGTGATGCCGCACGGCATGCGGCCGGTGAACGTGCCACCGGTCCCCTACGCCGCGCGTGGACGCCCGCCCCGCTCCCGCCCCGCGCGGGCGGACGGGTGAGCACCGGCCCGCACGAGCATGTCGCATCCCGTCCGACCTGGCGGTGCCGGGCCTGCGGGATCGCCTGGCCCTGTTCCCCCGCGAAGCTACGGCTGCTCGCCGAGTACCGGGAGAACCTGCCAGGCCTGATGGTTTATCTCGTGACGCTGCGCGAGGAGGCCGCCGAGCAGCTCGCCGCGGCGTGCGGCGGCGAGCCGCCCACCGACCTGCACCGGCGGTTCACCGACTGGGTGCCGGCCCGATCCAGGTAGGCCGCCCGCCCCGGGTCCGCGCACTCCCCCGGTGCGGGCGCGGGGCGGGCTCTGCCGACGACCGGCGTTTTCGGTGATCGCCCGGTGGTGACCTGGCCTCGTACGCTTCGGGGCATGGCACGGCGATCGTCGATGGAGCTGCTGGCCCGGTCGGCCTGGGTGCGTCTGGCGCACGGCGTGCGGACGCGGACGCTTCCGGTCCTGCTGTTCTTCGCCGGACTGTCCGCCGTGATGCTCCTCCTGGCTCGCGGTGCCGCCGAGTACGGCCGCACGCTGGCGATGGAGTTGGGCGCCGAGTTCGTCGGTGCACTGGTGGTGATCTTCGCGCTCACCCCGATCGTCCGGCGGTCCCAGCAGGGCCGCGTCCGCGAACACCGCCACCTCGACTTCTCCTGGTACACCGACCGGGTGATGACCGCGACCAGGTCGGTGCGCGTCCTGCACACGTTCTCGCGGTTGTTCTCGCCGCCGTACAGCCAGCGATTCCTCGCCGCGGCAGCGGGTCTGATACGCCGGGGCGGCCGGGTCGAGGTCCTGCTGATGCACCCTGACTCGGTGGCCGCGGTGCTGCGGACGACCGAGTTGGCCGGACGCCGCGACGTGAGCCAGGAATCGCGCCGCAACCTGCAAACACTCGAAGCCTTTCGGCAGGGCCTTGACGAGGCATCCCGCGCACGCTTCGAGGTCCGGCTCTACACCGCCGCCGCATCGGTGCAGATGTACCAGTGGGACGACAAGTTGCTGGCGTCGTTCCTACCGCTGGGCAAGCTCTCCGGCGATCACTCGCAACTGGAGGTCTCCACGGTGTCGCCGCTCGGCAGCTTCGTCACCGAACGCGCCGACGAGCTGTGGGACGGTGGCGTGACGCTCACCGAGTACTGGCTGACGGGTGTCACCCTCACCGACGACGAGGGACGACGGCGGTACTCGTGCCGGTTTCTCGACATCGGCGACCGGCACTACCTGGCCGACGCTCGGGTGATCGCCCATCTTGCCCGCGCCCACAACGGCTCGGTCAGAGTGGAGCTGCGACGGTGCCCCGGGACGGTGCACGAGGTGGATGTGATCACCGACGGCGACCCGGACCTGGCGTTCGTACGGCAGCGATTCCTCGAGAAGTACGGCCATCCCGAGCACGTCTTCGCCCGCCTCGACCCGCTCCCGCCGGTCTGACCGGTACCGCGCCGCTCGATCAGGCGGGGTCGGCGGTGTGGCCGAGTTCGCCGGAGATCTGGTTCGCGGTGTCGAGCAGCAGGGGAAGGCTCTCCTTGAGCTGGTCGAGGCTGGCGATGACCTCGATCGCGGTCATCGAGGCGGCGGCGATGACCCGTCCACGGGAGTCCCTGATCGGCGCGGCCAGGCACATGACGTACGTGTCGTGTTCGCCGTTGTCGACGGCCCAACCCTGGTTCCGGATGCGGACGAGTTCGGCGTCGAGCGACTCGCGGTCGGCGTACGTGGTGGGGGTGAACCGTTCGAAGACGACGTGGGACAGGAGACGGTCGCGTTCCGCCGTCGGCAGGTACGCCAGGATGGTCTTGCCGACGGCGCTCGCGTAGATCGAGACCGCGCGCCCGATCCGCGACGGCAGCTTGACCGCGTCGAAGGCCGGGCTGTCGACCTTGTCGATATAGATGATCTCGTCGCCGGTCAACTGCGCCAGGTGCACGGTGTGGCCGGTCTTGCGCTGGAGCGTACGCAGGGGCGCGGCGGCGAACTGGCGCAGGTCCATCGAGCCCAGCGCGAGTTCCGACAGTTCGATGATGCCGCTGCCGAGCACGTAGGTCCCGGCGCCGGTCCGGCGGACGAAACGCGCCGATTCGAGCGTCTGGAGGATCCGCAGGGCGGTGGACTTGTGGACCCCCAAAACCTCTGCCGCCTCGGTGAGGGACAGCGGATGTTCCGCGGCGCGACGGATCAGGTCGACCGCACGGCGAACCGACTGCGACACGGTGGCGCTCCCTCCACGTGGCGACCCGAACGACCGCCCGTTGCATCATACGCAACGGCTTGCGCTCCATTCGCAACCGGCCGTTGACACCGTTGCATATAGCGCTACGATCGTTGCAGATTCCAGCTCGGCGACACCCGGACCTGTACCAGGGGAGTGACGATGAGCGAGGAGCCCTGGTTCGGCAGTGCCGCCGAGGCGTTGCCGGACGATGCCGAGGACAGCGTCCTCGTCGGTCGGATCTGGGACCCGTCCGTCAACGGCCCCTCCCCGGTGACCGTCCGCGACGGCGACGTCATCGACCTCAGCCGCCGGTTCCCGACCGTCCGGGACATCTGCGAACTGCCCGAACCCGCCAAGACCGTGGCCGGGTCGGACGGGCCACGGGTCGGCGGCTTCGACGAGCTGCTGGCCAACACCGGCACCACGGACCGGGACCGGAGCCGACCCTGGCTGCTCGCCCCGGTCGACCTGCAAGCGCTCAAGGCCGCCGGCGTGACCTTTCCCGTCTCGATGATCGAACGCGTCATCGAGGAGCGGGCCCGGGGAGACCAGACCCGCGCGGCGGATATCCGTGGCCGGATGCTCGCCGACATCGGTGCCGACCTGGACAGCCTGGTCCCCGGCTCGGTCGAGGCGGAGCGGCTCAAGGCCGCGCTGGTCGCCGAGGGCGTCTGGAGTCAGTACCTGGAGGTGGGGATCGGGCCGGACGCCGAGATCTTCACGAAGGGCCAGCCGCTCTCCGCCGTCGGCACCGCCGTCCCGGTCGGCGTGCTCGCGGCCTCGACCTGGAACAACCCGGAGCCCGAGGTCGCGCTCGTCGTCCAGTCCAGCGGCCGGATCGTCGGTGCCACGCTGGGCAACGACGTGAACCTGCGCGACGTCGAGGGACGCTCGGCGCTGCTGCTCCCCCGGGCCAAGGACAACAACGCCTCCTGCGCCCTCGGACCGTTGATCCGGCTGTTCGACGAGCGGTTTCCACTCGGTCGGGTACGCGAGCTGACGGTGGATCTCCAGGTCCACGGGATGGACGACTTCCACCTGACGGCGACCTCGGAGATGGCGCGGATGGCACGCGACCCGGAGTCGCTGGTCCGGCAGTTGATCGGCCCGCACCACCAGTATCCCGACGGCGCCGTCCTGATGCTCGGCACCATGTTCGCCCCCACCCAGGACCGTGAACGCCCCGGCGAGGGCTTCACCCACCAGGTCGACGACGTGGTGCGGATCGACTGCCCGGCGCTCGGCAGCCTGGTCAACCGGGTGTGGCACGCGGAGCGGTGCGAGCCGTGGCGGTTCGGCGTCCGCGATCTCATGGGCAATCTGGCAAGGAGAGGACTGCTGTGAAAGTCACCACCACCGATCCGCGCGACGGCCGGCAGCACCCGACGGATCTCGTCGAGACGGACGAGTCCGGCGTGGCGGCGATCGTCGGTCGGGCGTCCCGGGCGGCACAGTGGCTGTCCGACCTGGGCAGGACCGGCAGGGCGGGGCTGCTGGACGCGGTCGCGGCCGCCCTGGAGTCCCGGCGGGCGGATCTGGTCGCGACGGCGGAGGCGGAGACCGGTCTGGGCCAGGCGCGACTCGACTCGGAGCTGACCCGGGCGGCGGTCCAGTTCCGGATGTTCGCGGCGGTGCTGCGCGACGGCGGGTACCTGGAGGCGGCCATCGACCACGCCGCCGACACGCCCCTCGGGCCCGGCCCGGACGTGCGACGGATGCTCGTACCCCTCGGGCCGGTGGCCGTCTTCGGCGCCAGCAACTTCCCGTTCGCCTTCTCCGTCGCCGGCGGCGACACCGCCTCGGCGCTGGCCGCCGGCTGTCCCACGGTGGCGAAGGCGCACCCGTCCCATCCGCTGACGTCGCGCGCCTCCGCCGACGCGATCGAGTCGGCCGTGCGCGACCTGGGCGGGCCCGACGGTGTGCTCACGGCCGTGTACGGGGAGCGGGCCGGCCGTTGGCTGGTGCGCCAGCCGGCGATCCGGGCCGCCGCCCTGACCGGCTCCGTCGGCGCGGCCCGCGCCATCCAGGCGGCCATCGACGAACGCGCCGACCCCATTCCGCTGTACGCCGAACTGAGCAGCGTGAACCCGATCGTCGTGCTGCCCGACGCGGCGGCCGGCCGGGGGGACCAGATCGCCGACGGGCTGTTCGCCTCCTTCACCGCCTCGGGTGGTCAGCTCTGCACCAAGCCGGGGCTGGCGTTCCTTCCGGCAGACCGGGCTGGTGACCGCCTGGTCGACACGCTCCGGGGCAAGGTCGCCTCCGCTGGCGGACAGGTCCTGCTGAACCAGCGCATCCGGGACGCGTACAAAAGCGGAGCTGCCGCGTTGGAGAAGGCCGGCGCCCGCCTCGTCGCCCAACCCCGCATCGACGCCGAGGCGGGCTTCACGGTGGCACCGACGCTGTTGGAGGTCGACCTGCCGGGCCTGACCGCCGAGATCGCCGACGAGTGCTTCGGCCCGCTGCTGGTCGTGGTCCGCTACCACGACGTCGCCGACCTCGACGCCGCGCTGGCGACGGTACCGCCGTCGCTAACCGGCTCCGTGCACCGCGGTCAGGGCGACGACGCCGACGCCGTACGCAGGCTGGTCGACGTCCTTGCCGCGCGCTGCGGTCGGATCGTCTTCGACGGCTACCCCACCGGCGTCCGGGTGTCGTGGGCGCAGCACCACGGTGGTCCCTGGCCGTCGACCAACGCCGTGCACACCTCGGTCGGCGCCACCTCGATCCGACGCTTCCTGCGCCCGCTGGCCTGGCAGAACGCCCCGGAGTGGATCCTCCCCGAGGAACTGCGGGACGAGTACACCGCCATTCCCCGCCGAGTCGACGGGCGACTCGTGCCAGGGACCGAATCGCACCGGGAGGGGTGCTGATGTCGAGTCGACCGCTGCGCAGCGGCCAGTGGTTCGGTGCCGACGGCCGCAACGGGTTCATCCATCGCTCCTGGATGCGCAACCAGGGGTTCGCCGACGACGTCTTCGACGGTCGCCCGGTGATCGGCATCGCCACCACCTGGTCGGAGCTGACCCCGTGCAACGCCCACCTGCGCGAGCTGGCCGAATCGGTGAAGCGCGGCATCTGGGAGAGCGGTGGTCTGCCGCTGGAGTTTCCCGCGATGAGCCTCGGCGAACCCCTCATGCGGCCCACCACCATGCTCTACCGCAACCTGCTGGCGATGGAGGCGGAGGAACTGATCCGGGCCAACCCGCTCGACGGCGTGGTGCTGCTCTCCGGCTGCGACAAGACCACTCCCGGCCTGCTGATGGGGGCGGCCAGCGTCGACCTGCCGACCCTGTTGATCACCGGCGGGCCGATGCTGAACGGCAAGTTCCGCGGCCAGGACATCGGGTCCGGCACCGCCGTCTGGCGCTTCACCGAGGACCTGCGCGCCGGCCTGGTGACCGCGGCCGACTGCGCCGAGGCGGAGGTCTGCATGTCCCGCAGCCGGGGTCACTGCATGACCATGGGCACCGCCTCCACCATGGCCTGCGTGACCGAGGCGTTGGGCGTGCAGCTGCCGGGCGCCGCCGCCGTTCCGGCGGTGGACTCCCGGCGGTACGCCCTCGCGCACGCCGCCGGACGCCGGATCGTGGCCATGGTCGAGCAGGACCAGCGCCTGTCCACGGTGCTCACCCGTCAGGCGTTCGAGAACGCCATCCGGGTCAACGCCGCGATCGGTGGCTCCACCAACGCCGTGGTGCATCTGCTGGCCATCGCCGGCCGCGTCGGCGTGCCCCTGTCGCTTGAGGACTTCGACACCCTCACCGGCGACGTGCCCATGCTGGTCAACCTGATGCCGTCCGGGACGTACCTGATGGAGGACTTCGCGTACGCCGGCGGCGTCCCGGCGGTGATGCAGGAAATCGCCCCGCTGCTGCACCTGGACCAGATCACGGTCAGCGGGAAGAGCGTGGCCGACAACATCGACGGCGTCCGGTGCTGGAACCGGCAGGTCATCGGCACCCTCGCCGAACCCTTCCAGCCCCCCGGATCGGGCACCGTCGTGCTGCGTGGCTCGCTCGCGCCGTCCGGGGCGGTGCTGAAGGTCTCGGCCGCCTCGGCGCACCTGCTCACCCACACCGGGCCGGCGCTGGTCTTCGACCGGATCGAGGAGTACGCCGTCGCCGCCGACGACCCGGACCTCGACGTCACACCCGACACCGTCATCGTGGTGCGCAACGCCGGACCGCGCGGCTACCCGGGGTTCCCCGAGGTGGGCAACGTGCCGATGCCACACCGGTTGCTCGCCGCCGGTGTCACGGACATGGTGCGGATCTCCGATGCCCGGATGAGCGGCACCGGCTACGGCACCTGCGTCCTGCACACGGCCCCGGAGGCGGCGGTGGGCGGTCCACTCGCGCTGGTCCGCACCGGCGACCTGGTCCGCCTCGACGTCCCGACCCGCCGCCTGGACCTGCTGGTCGACGAGACCGAACTCGCCGAACGCCGCGCCGCCTGGCAGCCGCCGCGACCGGCGGCGGACCGAGGTTGGCTACGCCTGTACAGCGAGCACGTCCAGCAGGCCGACCAGGGCGCCGACCTGGACTTCCTCGTCGGCGGCAGCGGCAGTGCCGTGCCCCGGCACTCGCACTGACCGGTCACCTGGGTACATCTGTTGTCGCTGGGACGACAACAGATGTACCCAGCGGTCATCGCAACCGGTCAGTCGGCGAGGGTGCCGGCCGCGCGGCCCTCGTGCAGCGTCAGGTTGCGGCCGTCGGACGGGTCGAACAGGTGGATCTTCTCCAGGTTGAACCAGACCCGCCGGTCCTCCCCCTCGGTGACGGTCGACTCCGCCGACAGCCGGGTGACCAGGTTCGACCCGGCACCGCTGAAGTCGGCCGCGCCCGCGTCGGCGGCCAACTCCTCGAGTTCGGCGGAGGTGGCCCGCTCCCCCTCGACGCTCAGGTAGACGTACTTGTCCGAGCCCATCGACTCGACGATGTCCACCGGGGCGGTGAACTCCGTGCCCCGACGGCGGGTCTCCTCGTCGACCAGCTCGGCGTCCTCGAAGTGTTCCGGACGGATGCCGAGGATCAGCTCCCGAGGGGCGTCGACCCCCTCCAGCTCCCGGCGAATCCGGTCGCCGATCGGCACGTCACCCAGGGCGGTACGCAGCGTGCCCTCCTCGACCGTGGCGGTGAGGAAGTTCATCGACGGCGAGCCGATGAACCCGGCCACGAAGAGGTTGTTCGGGTGGTCGTACAGCTCCTGCGGCGGACCGACCTGCTGCACCGCACCACCGCGCATGATCACCACGCGGTCGCCGAGGGTCATCGCCTCGGTCTGGTCGTGGGTGACGTAGACGGTGGTGGTGCCGAGCTGCTTCTGCAGGCGGGACACCACGGTCCGCATCTGCACCCGCAGCTTGGCGTCCAGGTTGGACAGCGGCTCGTCCATCAGGAACGCCTTGGGCTGCCGGACGATCGCCCGGCCCATCGCCACCCGCTGCCGCTGCCCGCCGGAGAGGTTGGCCGGCTTGCGGTCCAGCAGCGGGGTCAGTTCCAGGACCTTCGCCGCGTCGTCCACCTTCTGCGCGATCGTCTCCTTGTCCAGCTTCGCCAGCCGCAGCGGGAAGGCCATGTTCTCCCGGACGGTCATGTTCGGGTAGAGCGCGTACGACTGGAACACCATGGCGATGTCCCGGTCGCGGGGGGCCTTGTCGTTGACCCGCTGCCCGCCGATGCGCAGCTCACCGGAGCTGATGTCCTCCAGCCCGGCGATCATGTTGAGGGTGGTGGACTTGCCGCAGCCGGAGGGGCCGACCAGGATGACGAACTCGCCGTCGGCGATCTCCAGGTCGACGTCGCGCACCGCTGTGGTGCCGTCCGGGAACTTCTTGCTCACCTTGTCCAGCACGATGTCAGCCACGAGTTTCTCACCTATCCCTTGACGGCGCCGGAGGTCAGGCCGGAGACGATGCGGCGCTGGAAGAAGAGGACGAACAGGATGATCGGCACCGTGATCACCACGGCGGCGGCGCAGATCGCGCCGGTCGGGTCCTCGAACTGCGAGGCACCGGTGAAGAACGACAGCGCCACCGGCACAGTGCGCGAACGCTCGGTGGAGGTCAGCGAGATGGCGAACAGGAAGTCGTTCCAGCAGAAGATGAAGACCAGGATGGCCGTGGTGAACAGTCCGGGCGCGGCCAGCGGGGCGATCACCCGCCGGAACGCCTGCCCCTGGGTGGCGCCGTCCATCTTGGCGGCCTTCTCCAGGTCCCACGGGATCTGCTTGAAGAACGCCGACAGCGTGTAGATCGCCAGCGGCAGCGCGAAGGTGATGTACGGCAGGATCAGGCCCGGCCAGGTGTCGAACAGGCCCAGTTGCCGCTCGATCTCGAACAGTGGCGAGACCAGCGACACCTGCGGGAACATCGCGATCAGCAGCGAGACGCCGACCAGCAGCCGCTTGCCGGGGAAGTCCAACCGCGAGATCGCGTACGCGGCCATCGCGCCGAGCACCACGGCGATCGCGGTGGCGATCAACGCGATGCCGATGGAGTTGACCAACGCTCGGACGAACTGGTCGGTGGCGAAGATCGTCCGGTAGTTCTCCAGCGTCCATTCCCGTGGAATGAACTTCCCGTCGGTGAGCGTCGCCGGCGTCTTGAACGACAGCGACATGATCCACAGCACCGGGGTCAGCGCGAACACGACCACGGCGACGTCCAGCAGGCCCCAGCGCACCTTGGCCCGGGTGGTGGTGTCAGCCATGTCAGCGCCTCTCTCCGTCGTCGCTGCCCGGGGCAGCGGTACCGAACAGCTTCACGAAGACGAACGCGATGATCGCCACGGTGACGAAGATCAGCACCGACATGGTCGAGCCGATGCCGAGGTTCAGCCCCCGGATCAGGTTGTTGTAGGCGATCATCGACACCGACGAGGTCTCGTTGGCCCCCGACGTGAGCACGTAGATGTTGTCGAAGACCCGGAACGCGTCCAGGGTGCGGAACAGCAGCGCCACCAGGATCGCCGGCTTCATCACCGGCAGCATCACCTTGGTGAACCGCTGCCAGGCGGTCGCGCCGTCGGTGGAGGCGGCCTTGAGCAGATCCTCCGGCACCAGCGCCAGGCCGGCCATCAGCAGCAGCGCCATGAACGGTGTGGTCTTCCAGATCTCCGCCAGCATGATGATCGCCAGCGAGCTGGCCCGCTCGGTCAGCGGCGCACCGTCGGAGAACAGGTTGGCCAGGTACCCGGTGCCCGGCGTCCACGCGTACCGCCAGGAGAAGGCGGCCACGACCGTGACGATGCCGTACGGGATCAGCGCCGAGGTCCGGACGATCCCCCGCCCGACCAGCGTACGGTGCATGATCAGCGCGAGGCCCATGCCGAGCACCAACTCCACGGCCACGGTGACCACCGTGATCAGCATGGTCACCCCGAACGCCGTCCACCAGAACTCGTTGGTGAGCACGGTGGCGTAGTTCTGCAGGCCGACGAACTCCCGCTCGGCGGGGAACCGCAGGTCGTAACGCTGCAACGACAGCCACACCGAGTACAGGATCGGATAGGCGGTCACCGCCAGCATGACCAGCGCCGCCGGGGCGCACAGCAGCCAGCCCAGCCGGCGCTCGGCCCGCTTGTTCTCGCTCAGCGGCGCCTTGCCGCGCCGGTTGTCGCGTTGGGCGGGCACCGCGGCGGGCCCCCCGCCGCGGGTGTCGGTGCCGTCGGCGGCCACGTCCGCGCCGGCCGGGGTGGCATTCACGCTCACGGGAGGACTCCCCTCGACTCCAGGGCGGCGGCGACCGCCTCGCGCAGCTCGTCGGCGGTCGCCTGCGGGTCGATCGCCGACGGCGGCGACAGGATCGCCGAGGTCACGGTGGAGATGCTCTGGTACGCGGGGGTCAACGGCCGCACCGCCGAGTCCCGCAGCTGTTCGAGGATGGTCTCCTTCATCGGGTACGCCTCGTCCATCTCCGGGTCGTCGTAGACGCTCTCGATGGTCGGCGGCACCCCGTCGTTGATCGCGGAGAACTTCTGGTTCTCCGCGTTGCGCAGGCACCTGGCCGCCTCGAAGGACTCCTGCGGGTGCTCCGAGTACCGGCTGACGGCCAGGTTGATGCCGCCGATGGTCACCCGCCCCGGCGTGCCCTCCTCGACCCCGGGCACCCGGGCCCAGGCGACCTGCTCCGCCAGCTCCGGGTTGGCCTCCTGCATCGCCGGATAGACGTACGGCCAGTTCACCTGGAACGCGCCGTTACCGCTCTGGAACTCCAGCCGCACCGGATCCTCGGTGGCGTTGCTGAACGACGGCGAGGTCACCCCGGAGGTGGCGAAGTCGCGCAGCACCTCGAGCGCCCGCACGGCGCCGTCGTCCACCACGGCCTCGGTGCCCTCGTCGTTGAGAATGTTGCCGCCCGCGCTGGCCACCAGGGTGTTGTAGAGCACCACCAGTCCCTCGTACTGGGCGCCCATGGTGAGCACCTGATGCGGCCGGCCCTGATCCCGCAGCCGCTGCGCCATCGAGATCATCTCGTCCCAGGTGGTCGGCGGCTCGGGCACCAGGTCCTTGCGGTACCACAGCAACTGGACGTTCGTGTTCTTCGGCGCGGCGTACAGCTTGCCCTCGTACCGGGCGGTCTCCAACGGCCCTTCGAGAGTGCCGTCCTCCACCTCGGCGCGGTCCTGCCCGGTCCACTCCCGGATCCAGTCGGCGCTGGCGAACTCCTGGGTCCAGGTCACGTCGAGGCCGAGCACGTCCATGCCGTCGTCCTCGGCCGCGAGCCGGCGCACCATCTGCACCCGCTGCTCGTCGGCCTCCCGCGGCAGCACCCGGTTGACGATGCGGTACCGCCCACCCGCCTCGGTGTTGCACCGGTCGACCACCTGCTGGAGGTTCTGCTCCGGCGGGTAGTACAGGTTGATCGTGGGCACCCCGCCGTCACCGCCGGAGGCACACGCCGCCATCGGTGCCACAAACGTCAGTGCCGCGGCCGCCGCCGCCATCCGCACGCGGGGCCGACGTCGAACGCCGACCGGATCACTCCGCTCGCTCATGACCCTCCCCTCGATCTCCGCCAACAGCCGGGGAGGTCTCCGTGCCCCGGCGCACGGCGAGACGGCCAGGGCGTGTGACCTGCGGTTTCGCACCCCTGCGTTTCGTGGCTGAAACACTGCCCGACCGGTGGAGCCGCGAAACCTGCCCGAGCCGAGACGCGCTAAACACCGAAGTGTGTGGCCCATGTCACGGCGCACCGGCAGTCGCAGCCCGCCGCGGCACGGGTGAGCGCGCGGTCCTGTCGAGCTGAGAGCGCGAACGGATCAGGACCGCCCGAGCGACCCGAGGCCCTTCGGCGATGGCACCGGCGGCTCAGCTCGACAGTGTCGGCCAGGCAGAGGTGATCCCCGGTGCGGCCCGACGGTGACGTGCCGATCACGACCGGGGCCGCGCCCTCCGGCGGCGGATGTCGGTGCCGGCCGGCATGATCGGCGGATGATCGCACGCTTCAAGGACCTCTGTCTCGACGCCGCCGACGCGCACGCCCTCGGCGGGTTCTGGGCCCGAATTCTGCGTGGGGAGCTGGTCGACGTCGGTGACGGCGACACCCGGGTCGACCCGCCCACCGGTGCCAGCGCGGAATCGATCTGGGTCAACCGGGTGCCCGAAACACGTACCGTCAAGACTCGCGTACACCTGGACCTGCGGTTGGCCGAGGCGAGCCCGGCGGCGCTGCTGTCGGCCGGCGCCCGACTGGTCCGCGAGCCGGACTCGGAGATCAGCTGGTGGGTGCTGGCCGACCCCGACGGCAACCTGTTCTGCGCGTTCGCCCCCGGAGACGAGTCCCGCCCGGGGCCGTTCGAGCTGGTGGTGGATTCCGCCGACCCGAGCGCCCAGGCCACCTGGTGGGCCGGCGTCGTCGGCGGCGAGGTCGAGGTCAGCGAGCAGGGGTACGCCTCGGTCAACGGCGCGGCCGGCTTCCCCTGGGACCACTGGGTCTTCGACCCGGTGCCGGAGCGCAAGAGCGTCAAGAACCGGATGCACTGGGATGTCGACCTGACCGACTCCGAGCCGTCCGCACTGATCCGGGCCGGGGCCACCCTGCTGCGGGAGCCGGACGACGCGGTGTCCTGGTGGGTGTTGGCCGACCCGGAGGGCAACGAATTCTGCGCTTTCCCACCGGGGGACTGACCGGCCGGTGCTACCGGGCGACCGTCAGGTGGACTAGCGTTTAACAAGCTCCGCCGCCAGCGCGTACGCCGTCGCCGTCGATACGCCACCGGCCGACCCCGACCCGCCCGATCGGTTGGTTCTCGCGGGAACAGCCCCTCACCGGTTACCGGTTGGGCAGGATCGTCCCCAACGAGGAGGTGCCGCCGTGGTGCAGGACACCCGCGCTCTCACCCTGACGTTCGAGGTGAGCGGCCTGCCACCGGTCAAGACCGAAGCGCTGTCCATCTTCGCCGCCGGGCATCGGCAGGCGACGAGGGTGCGCGCCCTGTTGCAGGCCGCCTGCGCGGCCGCGCAGGAGACCGGCTGGACGCCACTGTCCGGCCCGATCGAGATCGACCTGACCCTGCGCTGCCCGCCCGGGCACCGCACCTCCGACGCCAGCACCCTGCTGGGTGGGGTGTGCGCGGTGCTCCAGGACAAGAAACGGGTCGCCAGCATCGGGCTGGCCCACCTCGGCGTGCTGGTCGACGTCGCACTCTACGACGACGACAAGCAGATCCGCCGGCTGTCCTACCTGGAACAGCCAGCCGAGGAGTTCTCGTACCAGGTGCGCGTCGCCGCCGTGCCGGACGGGGTTTGACCGACGGCAGCGGTGGGGTACCGCAGCCGCCGACGAAGGGAGCGCCAATGTCGGAGCCACACGTCACGCTGGATCCCCACGACCCGGTGCAGGAGAAGCTGCGCGGGCCGCTGGAGGAGCAGCTGACCTCTGCCCTGCAGGTGGCCGCCGACCGGGTGCGCGACAGCTACGCCGGCGAGCCGGTGGAGCAGGTCTGCCAGCGGCTGCTCGACGAGACCCGGGCCGGCCTGCACCCCGACATCGCGGCCGGCTTCGAACCGGACATGGACGAGTTGTGCCGGGTGGCGGTCGCCATCGTCCGCGGCGCCGCCACCTGACGGGCGCAGCT